>BJFP01000182.1 GCA_014189875.1 Verrucomicrobiota bacterium
TGCGCATGGTGGTGGAGGAACCAATAAACGTCCTCGGCATTTGCGGCGGAAAATGCGCCGTTGAAAAAACGGAACCCGTTCAGCCGGGAAGCAGGGATGGCGGCCATGCGGCTGTTGCCGACGAAGAGCGCCGTGTGCGGCTGGCGCGCGACCTCGGTGGCCTTCATCTCGCGCTCGGCGGAAATGTAGATGCCCAAGCGGTTGTTGCCAAAGCGGTCATAGGGATCGACGATGTAATTCAGGAGCACCGGAACACCGGTGAACAGCGCGGAAGCCGCGAGCATGATGAGTGTGAAACGGCGCGCCGGGGACTTCATCAGAAGTTGTAGTAAAGGAATTCGCCGGTCTTCGACAGCGAGAGGATCGCGATGCCGAGGAGTGCCGCGCAGCCGATCGCGCGCGCCGTGGTCATGTCCCAGTGAAACCATTTCGGCTTCGCATCTGGTTCGGGCTTCACCGAATCCGGATACGGCTGGTGTCTGCAGAAAATTTCCGCCGTATTCGGCAGCAACCACACGAACGCCAGCAGACCCGCGAGCCACGGCCACACGTTCACCTTCAGCAGCGCCGGAGTGCCAGGCGTGGGCGATGCGCCGACGCCGAACATCGCGCTGAGGACCTTCTGCGCGAAGTGAAGATCCTGCGCGCGGAAGAGCACCCAGCCGATGACGATCAGCACGAAGGTGAACAGCCGCGCGATGCCGCCGGCGAGCCACGACGGCAGCAGCGCGGGACGTGCGCGCTTTTTCCAAAATCCGAGCCAGACGTGGTTCACCGCGAGGCACGCGCCGTGGAATGCGCCCCACACCGCGAACGTCCACGACGCGCCGTGCCAGAAGCCGCCGATGAGCATCGTGAGCACGAGGTTCACGTAGCGCCGGCCCTCGCCGTGCCGGTTTCCGCCGAGCGGGATGTAGAGGTAGTCGCGCAGGAACCGCGAGAGCGTCATGTGCCAGCGACGCCAGAATTCCGTGATGTTTGCCGACTTGTAGGGCGAGGTGAAATTCAGCGGCAGCACGATGCCAAACATCCGCGAGAGGCCGATCGCCATGTCCGAGTAGCCGGAAAAATCAAAGTAGAGCTGGAACGTGTATGCGAGCGCGCCGCCCCACGCATCGTGCGTGTGCAGCGCAGGCACGGTCGCGCCGAGATCGAAAATCCTGCCCGACGACGCACTGATGCGATCCGCGATGACCGCCTTTTTGAAAAGCCCGACGGAAAAAATCGCGAGGCCCACGGCGAGGTTGTTCCAGTCGAAGCGGTACGTCTTCGGCTCGCGGAACTGCGGCATCATCTCTTTGTGGTGGATGATCGGCCCCGCGATGAGATGCGGGAAGAATGTGATGAAGAGCAGGAAGTCGCCGAGGTCGTATTCGCACACCACGCCGCGGCGCACATCCACGAGATACGCGATCTGCGTGAACGTGAAAAACGAGATGCCGAGCGGCAGGATGATCTGCCCGAGGCTCCAGTGCGTGCCGAAGACGGCGTTCACATTGGTCACGAAAAAATTGGCGTATTTGAAATAGCCGAGGAGGAGCAGATTCGCGGTGACGGCGAATGTGAGCCACCCCATGCCCGATCGCCCCGCCTTCACCTCCGCGCCGATGCGCCGGCCGAACGTGAAATTCACCAGCATCGAGGCGACGATCAGCAGCGTGTAGATTGGACTCCACCAGCCGTAGAAAAAGAGCGACGCGAGTGTGAGCGAGGCCTTCGCCGGCTTCGGCCCGAAGTAGCGTGAGAGCAGGCAGAACGTGCCGAGCGTGAGCGGCAGAAAAAGAAACAGGAAAATGTGAGAACTGAAGAGCATGTGAACGCGGCTCGCGGCTGGAATCGGACGCAGCGCGCTCGCCGGGGCGCCGCGTGAATGTGAGAAACGGGCGCACGCTGCGAGTCAAAAAATTCACATCCTGCTGGCGAAGTTCGGCAGTCGGGAATTTCCAGTCCCAGTGCTCTCGGAACAATGCTGTGGCAGGACTGGAAAACCGCGCCTACCGATGGCCGCGCTGGAGAATCGCGCAGGCGATGCGGATTCGGCCGTAGTCCAGCTTGCCGCCGAGTTCGTCGAAGATGGGGCGCATCGAGGCGGTGCCGTGCGCGGCGAGGAGCGGGCGGATGCGGTCGAGTTCCGCAGCGGTGACGATGCGTGTGATGTCCACGGCGAGCCCTGTTTCGATGGCGATGGCGAGGTGGCCGCCGATCGTGCCCTCAGAGAGCGAGCGTTCCTTTGCGATGGCGGCGATGTCCTTTCCGGCGTCGAACATCCGCCAGCTCATGTGCGCGGTGTCGTTGAGCGAGTTCGGATTCGGCGCATTCGGTTTCATCGCGCGCGGCGGCGCAGCGGCGGGCTCTAGCGAGTCGGCGAAGACCTGGCGCGGATTTTCTCGGAGGAATTTCACGATGGCGTCCATGAACTTCGCGCCGAAGTCATCGAGCTTCTTCGCGCCGACGCCGGGGATGCGCGACATCTCGCGCTCGTTTTGCGGATAGGTGCGCGCCATGTGGCGGAGCGTGTTGTCGCCGAAAACGATGTAGGCGGGCACTCCGAGGCCGTCGGCGACTTCGCGGCGCAGCGTGCGCAGCACCTCGAAGAGCGCCTCGTCGCACGCGATGTCGCCGGTGCGTTTCTCGGGCTTTGCTGCGGCGGTTTTCATCGGGCGCGTGAGCTGGAGTGTGCGCCGCTCTTTCAAAAAAGTGAGGCCGTCCTCGGTGAGTTCGATGGTCTGGAATTCTCCGGGCGCGACGCGGAGCAGGCCAAGCCGAAGCAGCTCTCGCCCGATCGCGCCCCAGTGCGGTCGCGTGTGCTCTTTGCCGATGCCGTAGGTGGAAAGTTTGTCGTGGCCCCACTTGCGGATGCGCTCGGTGTTCGCGCCCGTGAGCACTTCGACGTGGTGCATGAGTCCGAAGCTCATGTCCTTTTTCCACCCGGCATCGCGTGCGCGCCAGACGGTGGAGAGAAATTTTTGCGCGGACACCGTGCCGTCGAATGTCTCGCGCGGGCTCAGGCAGTTGTCGCAGCCGCCGCAGTTCGCATTCGGGTAGCGCTCGCCGAAATACATTAGCAGCTCCGAGCGGCGGCAGCCTGCGCTTTCGCCGTAGTGGACCATCTGCGAAAGCTGCTCGCGCGCGATGCGGCGCTGCTGCTCGTCGCCCATGTCGTCAATGAACCCGGTGAGCTTTGCGACATCGGCGGCGGAGAAAAGCAACATGCAATCGCCGGGCAGTCCGTCGCGTCCGGCTCGTCCGGTTTCCTGATAGTAGCCCTCGATGTTCTTCGGCAGGTCGTGGTGGATGACGAAGCGGACGTTCGGCTTGTTGATGCCCATGCCGAACGCGATCGTCGCGCACATCACCTTCGTCTCGTCGCGCAGGAACGACTCCTGATTCTCCGCGCGCTCCGTGTCCGTGAGGCCCGCGTGATACGGACGCGCGCGGATGCCATCCGCGACGAGCCGCTCGGCAAGCCCCTCGGTGGCCTTGCGGCTGAGGCAATAAATGATCCCGCTCTCCTTCCTCCGCTCGCGCACAAATTCGACGACTTGCGAATATGCTCCGTCTTTCGGCACCACGCGATACGCGAGGTTGGGCCGGTTGAAGCTCGCGACGAAAATTGCGGGGTCGCGCATGTGGAGCTGGCGCACGATGTCATCGCGCACGCGCTCGGTGGCCGTCGCGGTGAGCGCCATGAAAGGCACGCCGGGGAAGTGCGTGCGCAGGTCGGAAATCTGCCGGTATTCGGGGCGAAAATCGTGGCCCCATTCCGAGATGCAGTGCGCCTCGTCAATCGCGATCAGCGCGACTTTCCACTGGCGCAATTTTTCCAAAAACGACGGCACCATGAGCCGCTCGGGCGCGACGTAGAGCAGCCGGTATTCGTCGTTGAAAAGCGCGGCGAGCCGCTTGCGCGATTCCTTTTCGCCGAGCGTGGAATTTAGGAATGTAGCCGCGACGCCTGCGGTTTGCAGGGCGTCCACCTGGTCCTTCATGAGCGCGATGAGCGGCGAGACGACGACCGTGAGCCCGTCGCGCACGAGTGCGGGAAGCTGGAAGCAGAGCGACTTGCCGCCGCCGGTCGGCAGGAGCGCAAACGTGTCGCGCCCGTCGAGCGACTCGGTGATGATTTCCTCCTGCAACGGGCGGAACGAATCGTAGCCGAAGACGCGCTTCAGCGTGGAGAGGAGTTCGTCGCGTTGGGACACGCACGCTTTCATGCGCATGGAAAATGTGCGGGTTCAATCCCGAAGCTTTGGGCGGTGCGTCCTCATTCTGAGTTCCGATGAACCCGCCAAGTTCACGCGGAATGTGCGGACGGCTTCTCCCGGGTGGAGCACGCGACTCGCGTGCTGTTTCCGGCGACCCGCCGGGAACACCGACGCAGCGGGTGTGAACGCGCAAGGCTGCCAACCGTTTTTTTGACGCAGAGGCGCGGAGAAATGCAGAGAAGTTCGCAGAGGGCTCCTTCCATTTCGCTCTGCGGCCCTCAACACACCCCTCCGCGCCTCTGCGTTTGAAGAGGGGATCCGAATTCTGTCCGCCATTCACGAACTCGCGCGCATCGGGCGTCCGCGGCGAGTCGCCGCAGACAGCACGCGAGTCGCGTGCTCCACCCGGAAGCGCAGCCCGTCACCCCTCGAAATCACCGAAATTTCCGTTTGACCCGCACGTGTTTTCAGAACATATCACGCAATCATGATTCGTGAATGCGTTCCTTGCATCCGCCGAGTCGTGCCAAACGAAAACCCATAAAACACACCTCATGTCCCGTAGCTTCATCTTCTCCTCAGAGTCCGTCGGCGAAGGCCATCCTGACAAAGTCGCAGACACCATCTCAGACGCAGTCCTCGACGCGTGCCTCACGATCGATCCCAAGAGCCGCGTCGCGTGCGAGACTTTCGTGAAGAGCAACATCGTCGTCGTCGGCGGCGAAATCACTATTCCGAAGCTCGGCGGCAAGCCGATCGGCAACGTGATCAATATTGATAAGACCATCCGCGACGCCGTGCGCGGCATCGGCTACGTGAACGACGACGACGTCTTTCACGCGGACAAGATTTTCATTAACAACTACCTCACCACGCAGTCGCCCGACATCTCGCAAGGTGTGGATGCTAAGAAGGCCCACGGCAAGAAGACTGCCGAACAGGGTGCCGGCGACCAAGGCATCATGTTTGGCTATGCGTGCGACGAGACGCCAGAGCTCATGCCCGCACCGATCATGTTTGCACACCGTCTCGGCCGCGAGCTGACCAAGATTCGCAAAGCTGGCAAACTCGCCCCGTGGCTGCGGCCCGATGCGAAGTCGCAGGTCTCCGTGGAGTATGTGGATGGAAAGCCGACGCGCATCGTGAATGTCGTCATCTCCACGCAGCACGCGGCCAGTGCTACGCACGCGGAGATCGAGAAGTTCTGCATCGAGCAGGTCATCAAGAAAGTGCTGCCTAAGTCCATGCTGACTAAGGACACCGAGTATCTCATCAATCCGACCGGCAAGTTTGTCGTCGGCGGGCCTCAGGGCGACAGCGGTCTTACGGGACGCAAGATCATCGTGGACAGCTACGGCGGCAGCGGACGCCACGGCGGCGGCGCATTCTCCGGCAAGGATCCGAGCAAGGTGGATCGCAGCGCGGCTTACATGGGCCGATGGGTGGCTAAGACCATCGTCGCCGCCGGCCTCGCCTCGCGCGTCGAGATTCAGTTCGCCTACGCCATCGGGCATCCGCTGCCCGTCAGCGTGCATGTGGACAGCTTCGGCACGGGCACCATCAGCGATGAGAAAATCCTCGCCGCGGTGAACAAGGTCTTCTCGTTCAAGCCCGCCGACATCGTGAAACAGCTCAACCTGCTCCGCCCGATTTACTCGAAGGGCACGAACTACGGCCACTTCGGCAAGATCAATGACAAGGACATCACCTGGGAAATCACCAACAAGGCCGACGCACTGAAGAAGGCCGCAAAGTAACCAACGAACTCAACTAACTAATATCATGGCTAAAATCAAACTCGCACCCGCCCGCGCCAAAGCCGCGAAGGCTCCCGCAAAATCCAACGGCGCAAGCAATGGCGCCAAGCAGGACTACAAAGTCCGCGACATTTCCCTCGCCGCTTGGGGCCGCAAGGAAATCGTGATCGCCGAGCACGAGATGCCGGGCCTCATGTCCGTCCGCCGGAAGTACGCGAAGGAGAAGCCGCTCAAGGGCGTCCGCATCACCGGTTCGCTGCACATGACCATTCAGACTGCCGTCCTCATCGAGACCCTTGTGGCTCTCGGCGCGGATGTCCGCTGGGCGAGCTGCAATATCTTCTCCACGCAGGACCACGCCGCCTCGGCCATCGCCGCGACTGGCACGCCGGTCTTCGCATGGAAGGGTGAGACCCTCGAAGAATATTGGGATCTCACGCTCAGCGCAGTTATCCATCCCGGCGACAAAGGCCCGCAGCTCGTCGTGGACGATGGCGGCGACGTCACGCTCCTCATTCACAAAGGCTATGAGCTTGAGCAGGGCGACAAGTGGGTGAACACCCCGAGCGGTTCGCACGAAGAGCAGGTCATCAAGAACCTCCTCAAGCGCGTCGCGAAGACCCATCCCGGCATCTGGACCAAGATGGTGAAGGACTGGCGCGGCGTCTCCGAGGAGACCACCACGGGCGTCCATCGCCTCTACCAGATGAAGGAAGCAGGCAAGCTCCTCGTCCCGGCCATCAATGTGAATGACTCGGTGACCAAGTCGAAGTTCGACAACCTCTACGGCTGCCGCGAGTCCCTCTGCGACGGTCTCAAGCGCGCCACCGACGTCATGATCGCCGGCAAAGTCGCGGTCGTTTGCGGCTACGGCGATGTTGGCAAGGGGAGCGCATTTTCGCTGAAGGGCCTCGGTGCCCGCGTTGTCGTCACAGAAATCGACCCCATCAATGCGCTACAGGCCGCGATGGAAGGCTTCGAGGTCACCACCGTCGAGGACACCCTCGGCCGCGGAGACATCTACGTCACCACCACTGGCAACAAGGACGTCATCACCCTCGAGCACATGCTCAAGATGAAAGACCAGGCTATCGTCTGCAACATTGGCCACTTCGACAACGAGATCCAAGTGGAGCGCCTCAACACGCACAAAGGCGTGAAACGGACCACCGTGAAGCCGCAGTATGACTCCTACGCGCTCCCGAATGGCCGCACCATCTACATGCTGGCCGAAGGCCGTCTCGTGAACCTCGGTTGCGCCACCGGCCATCCGTCGTTCGTGATGTCGAACTCCTTCACCAACCAGACGCTCGCCCAGCTCGACCTCTGGAAGAACAAGGACACGTATGTCGCCGAAGTCTATCGCCTGCCGAAGCACCTCGATGAGGAAGTCGCCCGCCTGCACCTCGAAAAAATCGGCGTTAAGCTGACCAGGCTTACCAAGGCTCAGGCCGAATACCTCGGCGTGAACCCGAACGGCCCTTACAAGCCCGAGCATTACCGCTACTAACGGGGACGCAATCTTAGTTGTGCACTAACCCTGCACTGTAACAAAAGGGCGCGCGGCCGGAAGGCCGCGCGCCTTTTTCTTTTCTAACTATTGAGCTTCGCGTGAATGCTGAACGCCGCTGTTCACCGGGAGGGTGAGCGGGAGCTTGGCCGGTTTCATTCCCCGATCACGGAGACGCTGATCTCCCGCTGGTGTGCGGCGCTCCGATGCTCGAACAGGAAGATGCCCTGCCACGTCCCGAGCGTCATGCGGCCTACGGCAATGGGGACCGTCTCGCTGGTGCGCGTGAGCACCATTCGGAGGTGCGAGGACATGTCGTCTGGCCCCTCGGCGGTGTGGATGAAATAATCCGCATCCTCCGGCACGAGGCGCTCGAAGAACTCGTGCAAGTCCGTGCGCGCGGAGGGATCTGCATTTTCATAGATGATGAGCGAAGCGCTCGTGTGCTGGATGAAAACCGTGGCGGTGCCGGTTCGCACGCCGCTGTCGCGGACGATGCGCGCGACCTCGTCGGTGATCTCGCTCGTGCCCTTGCCTTGGGTGCGGACGGTGAATGATGCGATGTGAGCCTTCATGGGAAATGTGGCATTCGATGGTGCAACCGGGCACCTATGGCAATTCTGGAAATAGAGCAGCCGTGCGCCGGGCTCCGAGTTCAGTGCCGAGGATCGCAGTCGGAACCCGAGCTGCGGGGCGCGTTCTCAGGGTGGAATACTTGTGCGCTGCCGGAGAAGCGTGCCCGGAGGTCGTGCTCCACCGGCGCTCCGCGCTTCCGGCTTCGGAGCAAGGCCGCAGCTTGCCGCTGCGGAAGCTCGCCGGGCGGGTCACTTCTTTGGTTTCAGCGCCTTGTGCTTCGCTTCGATTTTCTCGGCCTGCGTCTTCAGCAGCGCGGCGACTTTTTCGGCCCACGCCTTCAGGTCCGCATCCTGCGCCGCTTTTGGTCCCTTTTCCGCTTCGGCGGCACCCATTTTTTGATTCCTTCGCGAACATTTCAAAGAACGCGATGGGCCATTTTTCCCCGTCCTTGTTCATCGCGTCCACTTTCGTGGTGCTCGCCCTGTCTGCCGGGGTGATGTCGGTCGGGACGGTTCCG
>BJFP01000183.1 GCA_014189875.1 Verrucomicrobiota bacterium
GACCGCCGACGGATCGCTGCCCGCATCCGCGACGACCGTGAATCTGCCCGTGAACCGAGCCGGCCGCTTCCGCTACGAGTGGCGCGACGCCGCGGGCACGGTGTTCTGCACAGTGCCGTTCACGGTCGTGGGCGCGGGCGAATCCGCGCGCAATCTTGAGCGCGACACGGAGCTGGAAATCACGCTGCCCGACAAAGCGTGGAAGCCCGGCGAGCAGCTCGAAGTCTCGCTGCGCGCGCCGTACGCCGGCGCGGGCCTCATCACGATCGAGCGCGACCGTGTGCTCGCCGTGCAGTGGTTCCGCAGCGACACCGCATCGAGCGTGCAACACATCACCGTGCCCGAAGGCATCGAGGGCGGCGCGTATGTGAATGTCGCGTTCGTGCGCGCGCTCGACTCGCCGGAAATTTTCTCCAGTCCGCTCAGCACCGGCGTCGCGCCGTTCCGCGTGGCGAATGATCGCCGTCAGCTCGCCGTCACGCTCGACGCACCCGTCCGCGTGCGTCCCGGCGAACGCCTGGCCATCGGCTTCTCCACGCCGCGCCCTGCGCGCGTCGTCGTGTGGGCGGTGGATGAAGGCATCCATCGCGTCACGAGCTACAAGACGCCTCAGCCGCTCGCATCGCTCATCCGTAAGCCGTCGCTCGAAGTCGGCACCTGGCAGTTGCTCGACCTCCTGCTGCCGGAATTTTCACTGCTGAAAAATGCGAAGGCATTTGGCGGCGACGGTGACGAGCCGCCGGAGCTGAAGCTCGGCCTGAATCCGTTCAAGCGCCGCCGCGCCGCGCCCGTGGTGTTTTGGAGCGGCATCATCGAGAGCGGCCCGGAGCGCCGCGAGGTGTTCTACGATGTGCCGGATTATTTCGCAGGCCGGCTCAACATCATGGCCGCCGCCGTCGCAACCGACGCGGTCGGCGTCGCGGAGAAACAGACAGTCGTGAAAGGCCCGTTTGTGCTCACGCCGAATGCGCCGTTCTTCACGGCACCGGGCGACGAGTTCACCGCATCGCTCACCGTGGCAAACCAGCTCGAAGGCGCGGCAGTGACGGATCAAATCACCGTCGCTGCGGAGACACTCGGCGGGATCGAGATCATCGAGTCGCCGCAGAATCCCCTCATCATCGCGCAGGGCAAGGAAGTGACCGTGCGCTTCCGCGTGAAGACGAAGGACGCACTCGGCAACGCGGAGCTGAAATTTTCCGCAAGCGCAGGCAACGAACGCACCGAGCAGCGCGCGACGATGTCTGTGCGGCCCGCGTCGCCGCGCGTCGCGATCGTTCAGAGCGGCTGGTTCCGCAATGATTCGCATGACGTGAAATTTGCCGGCGACTTCCACGCGGAGTTTGCAAAGCGCGAGGCGGTCGTCTCCACGACGCCGCTCGGACTCGCACGCGGGCTCGCCGCATACCTGCGCGAGTATCCGCACGGATGCAGCGAGCAGATCACCAGCCGCGCATTTCCCTGGCTCGTGCTGCGCGATGATGCGGACTTCGGCCTCGAAAAATCCGAGGCTGAGAAAGCCGTCCGCGACACCATCGCCATGCTGCGAACGCGGCAGCAGAAAAATGGCGGCTTCGGCTACTGGAGTTCCGGCGGTGACGATGAGGGCTTCGACTTCGTGAGCGTCTATGTCGCGCACTTTCTCACCGAGGCAAAGGCGGGCGGCTTCGCTGTGCCGGGGCCGATGTTCGATGCCACGCTGCGCAGGCTCCGCCTCATGGCGGATGCGAAGCTCTCGGAGCCTGCACGCGATGGCTCCGGCCAGATGCGCTACGAGCACACGCGACACGACGCGAACATCCAGGCCGCCGCGATCTACCTGCTCACGCGCAATGAGGAAGTGACGACGAACTACGCACTGAAGATGCGCGATCTTCTCGACGCGAAAGTGCCAAAGGAACTATGGCAGCGCGACCCGTCCGCAGCGTGGCTCGCCGCGACGTGGCGTCTGCTGAAAAAGGACGACGAGGCGAAGAAGCTGATCGCGCTGCACCGAACGGCACGCGCTGCGGAAAAACGCGGGCAGGCGGATTCATCGTGGGCCGCATATTTCCAGGAATCGTCGCTCACGCGTGAGGCGATGACGTTCGCAGTGCTGTGCCGCCACTTCCCGGAAATCGCGGGCACGCTCGGCTACGATGATCTGCGGCCCATCACCGAAGCCGTCGAGCGCGGCGACTTCCACACGCTCTCCGCCGCGTGGACGGTGATGGCGCTCAAGTCCTACTCCGCCCTCGCAAAATCGGGCGGCGTGCAGGCGGGCATCGCGGAACTCATCAATGGCGAGGCGAAGCAGATCGCAGCACCGCGCGCCGGAATGCTCTCGATGAAAATCGCACCCTCTGCCGGCGGCGTGAGATTCCTCCTCGCACGCAACGACGCTGCGCCCGCGCTCGGCGCGTGGTATCAGACGATCGAGACGGGTTTCGAGCGCACCCGTGCCGCCGAGCCGGACGCACGCGGGCTGGAGGTCACGCGCGAAGTCCTCGACGAGAAGGATCAAGTCACCGATGTGGCGAAAGTCGGCGAGACGCTGCGCATCCGCGTGAGCATCCGAAACGTGAGCAAGAGCGCGCAGACGCATCTCGCGTTGAGCGAGCTGCTGCCCGGCGCATTCGACTTCGCGCCCGCAGGCGAGGAGCACGCGCTGCGGCCCGGCCTCGGCACGCTCGCGGGCACGGAATACGTGGACGTGCGCGAGGACCGCGCGCTGCTCTTCTGCGACCTCGCCGAAAACGAGACGCGCACCTTCGAGTATGCCGTGCGCCCGACGTGCGCCGGGACGTTCAGCGTGCCGCCCTCGCTCGTGGAAAGCATGTATGACCGCACCGTCCGCGGACGTGGAGTGGCTGGAAAATTCACCGTAGTCCCGCGCGAATGAAGACGCTGCGCCGCTGGCTGAAACGATCCGCCATCGCGCTGGCGCTCCCCGCCGTGGCTCTGTGGATCACATGGCTCCTGCTGCCGAAGCCGGAGCTACTGCCGCCGGGCGCGGAGTTCTCGCACGTCGTGCTCGACCGCGACGGGCGTGTGCTTTTCCTCTCGCTCACGCGCGATGGAAAATACCGCCTGCCCGTGAAGCTCGACGACATTTCGCCCGAGCTGCTCAATGCGACGTTGGAAATGGAAGACCGCCGTTTCTTTTCGCATCACGGCGCGGACCCGCGCTCGCTGCTGCGCGCAGCGTGGGGCGCGGTGACGGGGCAGCGCCTCGGCGGCGGCTCGACGCTCACGATGCAATACGCGCGGCTGCGCTGGGGGCTCCAGACACGCACGCTGTGGGGAAAGTGCGTGCAGCTTTTCCGCGCAGCGCAGATCGAGCGGCACCACGGCAAGCGCGAGATCGCCGGGGCGTATTTCACGTTCGCGCCGTACGGCGGCAACGTGGAGGGTGCGGCGGCGGCAAGCCTGCTGTGGTGCGGCAAGTCCGCGCACGATCTGTCGCTGCGCGAAGCCGCGGCGTTGAGCGTGCTGCCGCAGAGCCCGACCAAGCGCCGCCCGCGCGCGGACGGGACGATCTCACAGTCTGCAAAGAGCGCACAGGCGCGGCTCATGGCGCGGCTGCGCATCGCACGCGGCGAGGAGCAGGACGCGATGGACGCGGAGTTCACGCTGCGTCCCATCGCACCGCCACGCCTCGCGCCGCACTACGCGCGCCGCGTCGCATCGGGAAAAACGACGCTCGATCTTGCGCAGCAGCAGACGATCGAGCGGAGCATCGCGGATTTTCTCACACGCGAACACTCACGCGGGCTGCACAATGCGGCTGCGATCCTCGTCCACGCGCCGACCCGCGAGGTGCGCGCATACGTCGGCTCCGCGGGATTTCTGAACAGCAACATCGCAGGCCAGGTGGACGGCGTAACGGCACGGCGCTCGCCGGGATCGGCGCTGAAGCCGTTCATCTACGCGCTCGCGTTCGAGGAGGGAATCATCCAACCGCACACGCTGCTCGACGACGCGCCGCGCCGTTTCTCCGCCTACAATCCCGAGAATAGCGACCGCGGTTTCCTCGGGCCGATTCCCGCGGGCGAGGCGCTGCGCCGCAGCCGGAATGTGCCCGCCGTCGAGCTGCTCTCGCGCCTGCATGGCGGCGGGCTCGACACTTTTCTCCGCAGCTCCGGCGTGAAACTCGCACGCGAGCCGGGCGAATACGGGCTGTCGCTCGCGCTCGGCGGCGCGGAAGTCTCGCTCGAAGATCTCGCGATGCTCTACGCGATGCTCGCGGACGACGGCGTCGCGCGTCCGCTCATCGGTAGCCGGAATTTCCCAGCCCCGGCACTATCATCCGGGCAACGAATGCCGGGACTGGAAAGTCCCGGCTGCCGGGCGGCGCGCTGGCTCACGCTCGACGCACTGCGCGGGAACGAACCGGGCTCGCCGCGCGGGCTCGCGTGGAAGACGGGCACGTCGCACGGCTTCCGCGACACATGGGCGTGCGGCGTGATGGGCGATTGGGTGCTGTGCATGTGGGTGGGAAATTTCGACGGCAAACCGATGCCCGGCCTCTTCGCGCGCGACACCGCCGCGCCGCTGCTCTTCCAGACCGTCACGCGCCTCGGGCTGCGCGCGAAGCCAACGCCGCGCCCCGCAGAAATCGTGGACGTGCGGCTCTGCGCGATCACGGGCGAACTCGCCGGCCCGCACTGCGCGCACCGCACGGCGGGGAAATTCATCGCAGGCGTGTCGCCGATCACGACGTGCCCGGTGCATCGCGAAGTGACGCTTGCCGATGGCACGCGCAAGATCCGCGAGTTCTGGCCCGAACACCGGCTGGAGCAGTTCCGCCGCGCCGGGCTGCCACGCGTGAGCGTCGCCGATCTCGCAGACAAAACGCGCACCGGCCCGCCGCCACGCATCATCTCGCCACAGCCGAAGCTCACGTATGCGATCCACGTCGGCGATGCCGTGAAAAATACGATTCCGCTCGAAGCCGACGCCACGGCGGACGCGCGGCAGATCCATTGGTTCGCCGGGACGCACTACCTCGGCGCGAGCGCACCGTCTCATCCGCTGATGTGGAAAGCCGCGCCGGGCCGCTGGCATATCCAGGCGGTGGACGACGCGGGGCGTGTGGCGAAAATGTCGGTCACAGTCGTCGCGGCGCAGTGAGCGTGCCTGCACGGATCTCGAGAAACGGCGGACAGGATTGTCCGCGTTACGCGAGCGCCACGCCCATCTCGCGCGCGGCGGCTTTTACGCCGTCGAGCAGCGCGCGCCAGTCTTCGCGCGTCGTCCCCCACCCCGCGCTGAACCGCAGCGCGCGTCCGGCATCCTGCGGCGACACACCCATCGCCGTGAGCACATGCGACGGCTTCTCCTTTCCGCTCGCGCATGCGGAGCCGGTCGAGACTGCAAAGCCGAGCCGGTCCATCACCACGACCCAGCGGCGGCGGCAGTCGGCGGTCTCCGGCATGATCACCGAGACCGTGTTCCAAAGCCGCGCGGCACTCGCGCCGAGCACGCGCGCACCTGGCAGCGCAGCGGTGAATTGCCGTTCAAATTCCTCGCGCCATTTGAGCCGCGCATCCAGCGCACCGTCGCGGATCGCGGCCTCGCGTTCTTCCAGAGCAGCGACCATCGCGAGCACGCCTGCGACATTTTCCGTCCCCGCGCGGCGTCCCTCCTCCTGCGGCCCGCCGCGGAGCAGCGGCGGAAAATTTGCGGGGCATTTCAAAAAACCAACGCCCTGCGGCCCGCCGAATTTGTGCGCGCAGCCGCTCACAAAATCACACGCACCCAGCCCCGCCGCAGGCATCCGCCCGATCCACTGCGCCGCGTCGCAGAAAAATTTCACGCCATGCTCGCGGCACACCGCCAGAGTCTCGCGCCAGGGTTGCAGCACGCCCGTCTCGTTGTTTGCTGCCATCAGCGCGACCAGGTGCGGCGTTCGTTCGGAAAAGTCTGGCAGCGCAACCACACCCGTAGCCGCCGACGGCAGGAGGCGGGCTGACTTTCCGCGCACCGATTCGATCACGCACGGGTGCTCAATCGCCGACACCGCCACATCCTCAAACTGCGCCATCACCGCATTCGCCGATTCCGTCGCACCACTCGTGAAAACAATCTCGTCCGCACCGCACCCAAGCAGCACCGCGAGCCGCCTGCGCGCATTCTGCAATGCCGCATCCGCGCGCTGCCCGGCCCTGTGCGGCGACGACGGGTTCGCAGGGAATTTTTCCACCGCATCGAGCCACGCGCGCTTCGCCGTCTCGGAGAGCGGATGCGTGGCGTTGTGGTCGAAGTAAAGCACGGGGCGGCGAGTTAGCGTTAGCGTGACGGCGAAGGCAATGTGGGAGCGAAGCGACTCGGGGAGCACAGGCGCCCCCGACTGTCTTTTGCGGCGGACCGCCGCAAACTTTCGGACGCCCAAGGCGATCCCTTCGCTGGCTGACGTCGGAATAGATTTGTCCACAAAAACACGCTCGATGTGCCGCACGAGTCGCGCGGCACACATTCCACTCGCCGCGCATCGCGCGATACCCGATGTTCCGCGGCCCGATGAGCGCCCCAGCGACTTCATTTTACAAACGCAGCAACTTCGTCACGCACCTCCCGGTGGAGTGCCTCTACAGCCCGTCGCATTTCTGGATCGCAAAGATGGGCGGCACGCGCCTGCGCATCGGCTTCACGAAATTTGCCACGCGGATGCTCGGCGAAATCGTCGAGGTGCGGTTTGAAAAGCAGCCCGGCACGGAACTCGCGGGCGGCGACATCGTCGGGAGCATCGAGGGCTTCAAGGCCATCAGCGACATCTACTCGTGCGCGGGCGGCACGTTCGCGGGTGGCAATCCGCTGCTCGCAAGCAATGTCGAATGCGTCGGCAAGAATCCCTACGCCGAAGGCTGGCTCTACGAAGTGGACGGCGAGCCGGATGAAAAGTGCGTCCCGCTCGAACAATACCGCGCGATGCTCGACACCACGATTGACAAGATTCTCGAAAAACAAAACTCCCACGCCGAGTGATGCCCAATCCGCAATCCGCAATCCGCAATCCGCAATCCAAGTCCCGCTACGTGATGATCGGCGGCTTCCTCGGAGCGGGAAAGACGACCGCCGTCGCCGCGGTCGCGCAGCATTTCGCCGCGCAGGGGCTGCGCGTCGGTCTCATCACGAACGACCAGGGCAGCGAACTCGTGGATACGACGATGCTGCGCGCGAAGGGCTTTGCGACGGAGGAGATCACGGGCGGTTGTTTCTGCTGCCGCTTCAACACGCTCACAGATGCCGCACAAAAGCTCACCGACACGACGCGGCCCGACATCTTCATCGCCGAGCCGGTCGGGAGCTGCACGGATCTCGTCGCGACCGTCACGTATCCGCTGCGGCGGATTTACGGCGACGCCTTCACCATCGCGCCGCTGAGCGTGCTCGTAGATCCGATTCGCGCCGAGCGCCTGCTCGGCCTCGCGGAAGGCGGGAAATTTTCCGACAAGGTCACCTACATTTATCGCAAGCAGCTTGAGGAGGCGGACATCATCGTGATCACGAAGACTGACGTGCTCGACGCAGCGCGCGCCGTGGCCATCGGTGCAAAGCTCGCGGAGGAATTCCCGCACGCGGAGATTTTGGCCGTCAGCGTGCGCAAGGGTGACGGGCTCGCGCCGTGGCTCGATCGTCTCGCGACGGGCGAGCAAAGCCCGCGCGCGACGATGGAGGTGGACTACGAACTTTACGCCGAAGGCGAGGCGCTGCTCGGCTGGTTGAATGCGACCGTGCAGCTCGCCGCGCCCGCGGGATTCGATGCGGACGCGACGCTGAAAACGATCGCGTCAGGAATCCAGCAACGGCTCGCGGGCTCGGAAATCGCGCATCTCAAAATGACGCTGAATCCCGACACCGGCCTCGGCGACATTGCGGCAGTGAATCTCGTGCGCAGCGATTTTGTCCCCGAGCTTTCGCTCACGCTCGATGAGCCGGTGGAGAGCGGCCAGCTCATCATCAACTGCCGCGCCGAAGCCGCGCCCGAGACGATTCGCGACGCCGTGCGCGAGACGATCGCCGTTCTGAACACCGGTGATTTTTCCGCGCAGCTCGAACACCTTGAATTTTTCCGCCCCGGCAAACCGCAACCCACGCACCGCGACGCGGTTGTGTAATCACTTTGGGGCGCTGGGCAACTCCAGAGACAGGTCTGGAATCCGGCCTTCAGCGGTGATGTTCCGATCCGTGAGCGCAAGCGTCTCGTTCTCGAATGGAAGAATGAAAATCTTCGAGCCGTGCTCCGCCATCAGCCTCATCGTTTCAACCACTTGCTCAATCGGCAGCCCGTTTGCTGGTCGCACAATGATGGGAGCCAGAGGACTCGACTTTGCGTCGAGCGACGCGAAACGGGACAGGCTCTCCGCGTCCATCTGCTGACCGTTCACATGGCGTCGGAGCTCGCCATGCTCCGTGGTGAGATCCACGACGACAGGTGTATAAATGAGATCGTCCGACGGGGCGGGCTTCAGGAATTCATACAGCGCCCGCAGCGTTTCAATCCGGGTGCGGTCCTTCGTTCTTTG
>BJFP01000184.1 GCA_014189875.1 Verrucomicrobiota bacterium
TGTAGCGCGGGCGTGAATGCCCGCCACCCACATCCTGCTCATGGCTGGAGCGCGAATTCCGGAATGAGGTCGGCGGCTGGGTGCGCGATGCCTGCATCCAGCGTGACCAGTTACCAGCCGCGCGCGGTGGCGAGATCGGCAAGGTAGATGTCGGCGGACTTGCGCGGGAAAGTGATGGCCGTGCTGTCCAGCGCGCGGCGATCGCAGGGGATGAACGCGGGCGCTTCGTCGCGGAGGAATTCAGCAAGGACCGTGAGGGCGTCGTCCATCGTGGAACCGAGCGCGCACAGGGAGAGGAGGAATTTTTTCATGGGGATTCGCGCGATGTGATCGCCGTTGCGCTGGGGGATTGTTCATCCTTGTCCGCGTTGTGCGGTGTTCGCTCAGTCCCTCCCTGGCACCCGCTCCGTCAGCGGTAAAAATCAACCCAGTCCAGCCGCAGTTCCTTCGTCTCGGCGAGCAGTGCATTCGGGATGCTCATCTCGAAGCAGCCGCCCGCTGGCGGCAGGCCGGCGATCGGTTTTCGGTCCGCGTCGAGCGTGCGGATTTCCATCCAGTGCCCGCTCTCGCGTGTCAGTTGCGGCCCTTCCTTGTCGCCGCGCCAGAGGTGGAGCAATTGCCGGTTCCCACTGTGACTGAGCACCGAGGCGGCGAGCTTCACGTCTCCGCTCGTGATCGCGAAATATTCCAAGCCGCGGAGCTGCGCATTCACAATGACCTTCTGCGGCCATTGCCCATCTTCGCGCCGGATCGTCGCGCTGCCGATTCCCCGTGCGTCCTGGATTGTGAAGACGGTCCGCAGGTCGTCGCCGGTCACCATGAGCGCGCCGGGATTTTTTCCGTGGATCTGAAACGCGGTGCCGGGCGCCGTCTTCACCGTCTTGATCGCTTTTCCATTCTCGATGAATCGGACCGCATCGTAGGCGCCCTTCGGCAGCGAGAGGATGAGCGGGCAGGAAAATTCCGCGCTCGTGCTCGGCTCGGATTTCGTCGTGTAGCGGATGATGAGCGTCTTCCCGTCGAGGTTCGCGCTCTCGACCTTGTAAGTCACCATCGCCTTGCCGCGATGGATCGCCGCGACGACGATCCTTTTCCCGAACACGTCGGGCTCGAGCCGGTGCGAGCGATCTCGCATCACCATCGCGACGCCGAACACCTTGTCGAACGCCGCCTGATCCGTCGCGATGACAAACGACATCGGCGCATCCGGCTCGAACTTGTTGGAAACAAAATAGCCCTCGTGAGTTTCGACCGCGACGGCCTTGCCGGACGCGCCGGCGGCATCGGCTGCGAGAGCGCTCCCGGCCAGCGCCAGTCCGGAGAAGAGTGCGGCAATGAGCATTGCGATTCGCAAATGGACCGGGGTCTTCATCGTGGGCGCATTCTTAGCGAGGCTGCTTCACGGCATCAAGGCCGCCTGCTGTGAGTGCCTGCGAGCTGCGGAGACGACGCGCGCTTCCGGGCCGTCGCGGCGAGCGCGAGGAAAATGGCGAGGGCGGCGTGCTTCACAGCGTCGGAAGCGGCACGGAGTCGAGCGGGAGGATGGAAAGGTTGCCGCCGGGTGCGCGGATGGTGGTGACGTTCGGGCCTGCGGGAGCCCACACGGACGGGCCGCTCGGGCCGAAGAGCAGCGTGCATTTTGCGCCGACGGCGGCGGCGATGTGCGAGATGCCGGTGTCGTTTCCGAAATAGGCGACGCAGCGCGTGAGCAGCGCGGCGACGAGGTGCAGCGGGAGGTTTCGCGCGAGGAGCGGTGTGTGTGGTTCGAGCTTTTTTTCGAGGTAGTCGAGCGATGCGGTGTCGGCCTCGCCGCCGATGATCAGCAGCCGTGCGCCCGCCGCCGCCGCGCGGTCTCCGAGCGAACGCCAGTTTCCGACGGGCCAGTTTTTCCGGGAGCTGCCGGAGCCGGGATGGATAGCAACGAGGGGACGAGTCCCGACGTCGCCGTCGCGCTCTGCGAGCCACGCGCGGGCACTTTCCAGCGCAGACTCTGCGAGGACAAGGTGCGCGACGGGATCGTCGATCTGGACGGGAATCTTCGCGAGTTCCGCGGCGAGTTGGAGGCTGGCGTGGCTGCCGTTTTCGATCGGCGTGTAGGCAGGTGTGAAAGTTTTAACACCCGCGCGTCCGAGGTTCGTCTCGAACACCTTGTCCGGGTCGAACAGCCAGCTCACGACGCGGTCGAAGCCGGAAAAATATCGGCACAGCTCGGCGTCGAGATCGAAGGCGCGCGCGAAGAACGCGGCGAGCGCGCCGTATTCGATACAGCGGACGGCTCGCGCATACGTGGAGCCCGCGACCGGGCCGCCGTGCAGGCCGAGTTCGGCGATGTGCTTGTAGCCGAGGATCTCCATGTGGCAGCCGGGAAATGCGCGGTGCAGCGCGGCGAGCGCGGGCAGCGTGAGGACGAAGTCGCCGATCGCGCCGCCGCGGATGGCGAGGATGCGCGGCGCTTGCGTGGAGATTTCCTCCGCCATTGCTACATGAGGTTCGCTGCGACCTCGGCCATCTCACTGCGCTCGCCCTTGAAGAGATTGATGTGCGCCATCCACGGCTGGCCTTGCAGGCGGTTGCGCGCATAGACGAGGCCGTTCGTGTGGGCGTCCACGTAGGGATTATCAATCTGCCCGAGGTCGCCGATGAGGATCATTTTACTGCCCTTGCCCATGCGGGTGATGAGCGTCTTCGCCTCGTGCGGCGTGAGCTGCTGCGACTCGTCCACGATGAAAATCGCGTTCGGGATGCTGCGTCCGCGGATGTGCGTGATGGCTTCGATTTCCAGCCGTCCGCTCGCGGTGAGGGGTTCCCACGGGCGCATCGGTTTCGTCGGGCCGCTTTGCTGGGAAGAATGCTGTTGCGGCGGCTGGTGGTCGTCGGACTTGCGCTGGCTCTGGCGCTTGTTCTCGAATTGCTCGGGCCGGCGCGGGCGCGTGAGCAGGAGTTCGAGCGCGTCGAATGCGGGCTGCACCCAAGGCTGCATTTTTTCCTCCAGCTTGCCGGGGAGGTAGCCGATGTCGCGGCCGGTGGGCATGATCACGCGGGTGATCAGCATTTTCTCAAAGACGCCGACCTGCACCTGCTCCAGTGCCGCGCCGACGGTGAGCAGTGTCTTGCCGGTGCCCGCTTTTCCATAGACGGTCACGAGCGAGATGGCCGGATCGTAGAGCGCATCGAGGAGGAATCGCTGGCCGAGGTTCAGCGCGTTGAGGGTGCGTCCGTTGCGGATGACGATGCGGTCGCGGCGCAGCTTGTGGAGTTCGCCGCCGGCGACATGGCGCGCGGGGATCGCGTGCGTGGGCTCCTCCTCGTTGCGGAGCAGGAGGTAGTGGTTGGGGATGAAAGTTTTCGCCTCCGGGATGACGATCGTCTCCTGGCTCGCATACGCCTGCACGGTGTGCGGCGACACGTCCATCGTCTCGTATTCCTCCTCGCTGCGGCGCATCGTGAGGCGGATGTCCACATCCTCGACCCGATCCGTGCGGTAGTCCTGCGCCTCCATGCCGAGTGCGCGGGCCTTCAGCATCATGTTCAGATCCTTCGTGACGAGGATGACGGAGCCCTTCTCCCCGTCCGCGACTCCGCACGCGGCGGCGAGGATGCGGTTATCCGGCAGAGTGAGGTCGGCGAAGAGATCGCGCAGCGCCTGGAAGCGCGGCGAGTCGCTCAC
Source organism: Verrucomicrobiota bacterium (assembly GCA_014189875.1). Classification (GTDB taxonomy): domain Bacteria; phylum Verrucomicrobiota; class Verrucomicrobiia; order Chthoniobacterales; family Chthoniobacteraceae; genus SXWH01. The sequence continues at coordinate 3,668 of BJFP01000184.1, forward strand.
GAGCTGCCAGCCTTCAGCGCTGAAGCGCGCGGTGGGATTGATGCACACGCGCAGCAGGCCGCCATTCTCCAGCTTCACGCCCGCCTGCATGTCGCTCGGGTTCATGAAGCGCTCGCTCAACCGGCGATGCACCTCGCGCGCATTCGCGCCGCGCGTGGAGCTCTCGCTCTTGAACCGGTCCAGCTCCTCGAAGACTTCGACGGGGATCCAGACAAAGTTGTCCTTGAATTGAAACGGTGAGCCGGGGTCGTGGATCAGGACGTTTGTGTCGAGGATGTAGTGTTTCTGAACGTGGCGTGGCGAGGCTGCTGGCTTTGGTGGCATGGAAAAAGGGCGCCCGTTCTCGCAGGCTGCGCGACGGTGAACCGGGATGCCGTGCGGGAGCAAGACGGGAAACGAAACAAATGCGCGGAGGCCGCTTCGTTGGACGTTGGGCGTTGAGCCCCGCGCAGCGGCGCAAGGGATTGATGAAGGCCGTCCAAAATTCGTAACGGGCCTGCGGCGGGCTCAACGTCCAACGCTCAACGTCCAACGCCCAACATCCAAAGGAGGGCGGATCGCTGCCGCTAAGATTTCCCACGGCGCGCGGCTTTGACTTCACGCCTCGAAACCCATACAGCCGCACCTCCATGAAAATCCGCGCCCTCATTCCTCTCGCCGCACTCACACTTTCCGCTGCCGCAAATGCCGCGAATGCCGTCATTGCCACCGTCGCCACGACCGCCGCGGTAACGGCCGCCGGCGTCCCGTGGACGCAGTACCGCGGGCCGAACGGCGACGGCTCCACGCCAGAGGCGCTGCCCGAGCAGTGGCCGGCCGCGCCGAAGGTGCTGTGGAAAGTTCCCGCGGGAACCGGCTTCGGATCGTTCACGGTGAGCGGCGCGTGGTGCTTTGCCATCGAGGGAAAAAGCGAAGGCGAAGTGCTCGTCGCGCGCGATGCAGCAACCGGCAAGGACAGGTGGACGGCGAATCTCGGCCCGGCGAAATACGACGGCGGCGGCGGCGACGGCACGAGCGACAACAAGGGCGGCGACGGGCCGCGCAGCACGCCGACGCTCGCGGGCGATATCATCGTGGCGATGCACAGCGACCTCGTGCTGCACGCGTTCGACGCCGTGACCGGCAAGCCGCTCTGGAAGCGCGATCTCATCAAGGAAAACGCGGGCCACAACATCCGCTGGCAGAATGCCGCCAGCCCGCTTTTTGAAAACGGCGTGCTCTACGTCGGCGGTGGCGGTGCGGGCCAGACGTATCTCGCGCTGAACCCCGCGACCGGCGCGGTGCTCGCGAAATCCGGCGACGGGACGATCACGCACGCCACGCCGATCGCGACGACGATCCTCGGCACGCGGCAGATCATTTTCTACATGCAGGACGGCCTCACTTCGCTCGACCCGAAGACGCTCCAGCAGCTCTGGCACGCCGATTTCAAATACAGCATCTCGACTGCCGCGAGCCCGGTCGTCGCGGGTGACTACGTGTATGCGAGCGCCGGCTACGGCGTCGGTGCGGTGGGATTCAAGATCAGCAAGAGCGACAGTGCGTGGAAGGCCGAGCAGGTCATGCGCGTCCCGCAGAAGCCGCTCGCGAACCACTGGAGCACGCCAGTGCATTTCGAGGGTCACCTCTACGGCATGTTCCAGTTCAAGGAATACGGCAAAGGCCCCGTGAAGGCCGTGAAGCTCCCCGATGGCGACATTAAATGGGAGCAGCCCGGCTTCGGCCCCGGCAATCTCATCCTCACCGCGGGCGGCAATCTTCTCGCGCTGACGGATGCCGGCGAAATCGTCGGCATCAAGGCCTCGCCCACAGCCTACAAGGAACTCGGCCGCTTCAAGGCCATCGAAGGCAAATGCTGGACGACACCCGTGCTCAGCGGAGGCCGCATCTTCGTGCGCTCGACGAAGGAAGCCGCGTGCATCCAGCTCGGCGCGGCGAAGTAGGCGGCGAAGCATCTGCGTTTCTGATGAGGCGGGCTTGCCCGCGCTGTAGCGACGGCTATCGTGCGCGCCATGAAGACATCCTCTATCAAGGACGGCCGATTTGTGACTGACTCGAAAGGCAGGACGGTCGGCGTGTTGCTCGATGTGAAAACTTACGAGCGTCTGCGCGAAGCCGAGGAAAGCCTTGCCGACATTCGTGCCTACGATGACGCGCGGCCCAAAGCGGTGGCTGAGGTCAAGGCCGGGCAGGTTGCGTCGCTGGACGATTATCGCGCCCGGCGCTCGCGGGCAAAATGAAGTATGAGGTTATTCTGCCCCGAAGCGTCCGCAAGGTTCTCGACCGGCTGCCGGACGAAATTGCGGATCGGCTTTTGGAACACTTGGGCGCTCTTGAATCCAATCCGCGACAGGCACGCGCACAGAAGCTCAAGGGCCGGGACGCGTGGCGGATTCGTGTTGGTGATTACCGTGTGATTTACGAAATTCACGACCGGGTTCTGCAAGTGATCGTCATCACGATCGGCCACCGTCGCGAGGTCTATCGCTGATGGCGCGGGTACCCGGCTGAGAGCAATCCTTTCGATCGTTCCAGCCTGATTGGTTCCCAAAGTCGCGCGCCTCTGCTACATCGCACGCCGACAAGAGCACTCATGAACGTTCATCATCGCAATCTGCGCCGCGTCGTCATCATCGGCGGCGGCTTCGGCGGACTGGAGGCCGCGAAGGCGCTCCGCAAGGCCGGCGTGCGGATCACGCTGCTCGACCGGCAGAATCATCACCTCTTCCAGCCGCTGCTCTACCAGGTCGCGGCTGCTGCGCTCTCGCCGGCGGACATCGCGGAGCCGCTGCGCCACATCCTGCGCCATCAGGAAAACACCGAGGTGATTTTGACCGAGGCGAAGAACATTGATGTCGCGGGCAGGCGCGTGATCACGTCGGACGGGCCGGTGGAATACGACTTCCTCATCGTCGCCGCGGGCGCGCGCCATTCGTATTTCGGACGCGACGAGTGGGAGCAGTTCGCGCCCGGCCTGAAGACGCTCGACGACGCGCTGGACATCCGCCGCCGGATGCTCATGGCATTTGAGATCGCGGAAAAGACGAACGACGACGACGAGCGCGAGGCGGCGATGACGTTCGTCGTCGTGGGCGGCGGGCCGACGGGCGTGGAAATGGCGGGCGCCGTCGCGGAGATCGCGCGTGTGACTCTGATCAAGGATTTCCGGCACATTGATTCGTCGCAGGCGCGCGTCTTTCTCATCGAGAGCGGGCCGGAGGTCTTGCAGGCATTTTCCGGCGATCTTCCGAAAAGCGCGCTCAAGCAGCTCACCGGCCTCGGCGTGGACGTGCGGCTGAACACGAAGGTCGAGGCGATCTCGGAGGCGGGCGTCAGTTTGACCGGCGGCGAAAAAATCAGCGCGAAGACCGTAGTGTGGGCGGCGGGAAATTCCGCGTCGCCGCTCGGCGCGAGCCTCGGCGTGCCGCTCGATCGGCAGGGGCGCGTGATCGTGTGCGAGGACTGTTCGATCCCCGGTCGCGGCGAGGTGTTCGTCATTGGCGACCAGGCGCACTTTGCCACGGGCGAAGGCAGGCCGCTGCCGGGACTTTCGCCGGTGGCCATGCAGCAGGGGCGGCATGTCGCGAAGAATATCGTCGCACTGTTGCGCGGCGGGAGCACGTCGCGCTTCACATATCGCGACAAGGGCATCATGGCCACAATCGGGCGTCACGCCGCGGTGGCCGAGATGGGATCGCTGCGCATGAGCGGATTCCTCGCGTGGCTCGCGTGGCTGTTCATCCACATCATCTTCCTCGTCGGATTTCGGAACCGGCTCTCGGTTCTTTTCAACTGGGCATACGCCTACGTGACTTACGGACGCGGCGCACGGCTGATCACGCACCGGCAGGCGTGCGGGGACAAGCCCGGCGACGTCCAGCGCCGGTGACGCACGCACGGACGCGGCGCAATCCTCCGCGGTTGCTTCCACTTCACACGCTCCGGCACATTCGCACATGATGAAATTCCTCCGTGTGCTCCCGTTTTTCCTGATCGCCAGCACGGCGAATGCGGAGCCGCCGATCGAATCCGAAGTGTGCCTCTATAACGGCACGCCCGCGGGCGTGATCGCCACGGTGGCGGCGGCGCGGCAGGGGCACACGGTTTCGCTTGTGGCCATCAATGCGCACACCGGCGGTGTCGGGTAGCGCAGTCGTCTGGCTGTCGGAAATTCCGCCGTTGCGTGAATGGTTCCCAGCGATAACCTGCGCGCCGGGATGCACAAGCACTTGCACACGCAACGCGAAAATCATCCGTAACAGAGAAGCCGAGGTGGCGAAATTGGCAGACGCGCCAGACTTAGGATTCGGAATTTGGCGATTTCATAGGGTCTCAGAAGATTTCAAATGTGCGACCGAATGCACTCGTCCATCAGTGGTTATGGGCCAAACGCCTCTTTCTGTGCGGCTCCTCAGCCAAAAGCCCAAAGTGTAGCAAAAAGTGTAGCAAACCCCCGGGCTGATTTCATGCATTCAAACCGTCCGATAGAAGTCTGAAAGAGGGTAGGGGATGCACATTCGAGGTCCCGCGCAATGGAATTCGGGGTCCTTGTCTCGAATCCAAAAATATTGACCATAATCTTAAGGAGAGGTCCGTAGCCACCAGCCACGCCCCTTCCTCCGCGCCGACTCCGGCGCGGCGTTCATCCACTACCAAGGAGGTATCATGGCGCACCCGCCCTACTACTCTCCGCGGCTGGATCGCGACTTGATCTCGCAGCTCTACCACGCGGCAAGGGGCCGCAGGGAACCCATGACGCGCCTCGCCTCCACGCTCGTGCGTGAGGGTCTGGCGCGGCTTGCGGGGAGCGACGACATCGAATCCGCGGTCCTCCGCG
>BJFP01000185.1 GCA_014189875.1 Verrucomicrobiota bacterium
CTCGTCGTCGAGGCCGAGAGCGCGCACAAGGATCTCGAATTCTGCTCTGCGGACGGCATCCGCTACGTGAAGGAGAACCTCTGCTGGCCGCAGGCCGCGGGGAGCTTCGAGGCGGGGATGGGCGCTTAATCGTTTCGCCATGGCCAGCCATGACGATGTCCACGAGCGAACACAAAGCACCGAAGGACTAGTACCTACTTTCACAAGTTCGTGACCTAACGTAGGGGAAGGGCATGGCACGTCCAGCCACGCCAATCGTCCTCAGCCGCGATGAGCGGAAACAACTCGAAGCCATGCTGCGCCAGCCCAAGGCGCAGGCTCGGTATGCGTTGAGGGCAAGGATTGTTCTCTGTGCTGCGCAGGGCGTGGCGTCGGGCGAGATCGCCCGGCAACTGCGGGTCGCCCCGGCTCGGTGAGCAAGTGGCGCACTCGTTTTGAGCGCGAGGGCTCAGTGGTCTGCATGACGGTTTTCGCCCCGGGCGCCCGATGAAACAGGATGACGAGGCGTTGCTCGTCAATCGGATAGTGCGCGGCGATGTCGGTCTTTTCCTCGAAGAGATCGCTCTCTCCCGCGAATTTATTTGCGCAGCAGTAGCGGCCGAAGAGGTAGCAGACGATCGCGCCCTCGGGTGCGAACTCGCCCTTGTCTGCCTGCACGCCGGAGATGAAGGGCAGTTCGGTGTTTTTTCACCGCGTCCGTGGCACCAGAAGTGGAGCGGGAAAGGCGCGGGCTTTGTAGCGGCCTTGCCCTACGTTTGCGGCACGAGCACGCCGGCGCGTTCGAGTCCTTGTGCGATGTGCGTCTTCGCGGTCGCGATTTGCTTCGCATCGAGGATCTCGCCGTAGCGCACGGCCCAGTCGGCGGACTTGTGGAAGATTTCCACATTCGGCAATTCGCTTGCGACGAGCGGATTTGATTTTCCGAGTTCGTTCAGCTTCGCAATTTCTTCGCCGAGCTTCTTCACGCCCGCTTCGATCTCTGCGCGATCCGCCGCGGGAATCTCGATGCCCGGAGGCGGGATGGGGCGCACGTCTTCGGCGCGAAGCGATGCGGCGAATGCGATCGGGAGCAGGAGGGCAGGGAGGAATTTCATGGGCGGTCTGTGGAGGTTCGTGCGGTGCGGCGCAAGCGCGGGCACTTCTTCAATCATGGAGGGTTCGGGAAATTTGGGTGGTTTGCGGCGCGCCATTCGCTTTGGCTCTCCGAGCCCATGCGAATCCATGCAATCTGCCTGACCAAGAACGAGGCCGACGTGATCGAGCACTGCCTGCGCGACGCGACGCATTGGGCGGATCGCATCTACGTGTATGACGGCGCGAGCACCGACGGCACTTGGGACCGAGTGCAGGCGATGAAGAGCGAGCGCATCATCCCGTGGCGGAGCGATGACGCGGTGTTCCGCGAAGGGCTGCGCGCCGAGGTCTTCGCCGACAAGCGCGGTGATTCGCGCGAGGGCGACTGGTGGTGCCAGCTCAATGCGGATGAATTCTACGTCGAGAAGCCGCGTGAATTTCTCGCCGCGGTGCCGGCGAACGAGCACGTCGTGTGGTCGGTGAACCTGCTGTATTACATCACGCACGAGGATGTGGCGGAGGGTGCGTTCACGGGTGATTTTGAAAAGGATCGCGCACGCCTGAAGCACTACGCCGCGGCCTGCGCTGAGCCGCGATTTTTCCGGTACCGCGAACGGCTGAGATGGGACCTGAACGCCGCGTGGCCGCACCACATGGGCGTGATTCATCCGCACCCGATGCACTTTCGCCACTACTGCTACCGCAGCCCACAGCAGATCCAGATGCGGCTCGACGTGCGCCGCGAGAACCGCGCGCGCGGCTTCGAGGGATGGGATCATGCAAAGGAGGATGACTGGCGCTCGAAGCTCGTGCCGCGTGCAGGGCTGCACCGCGACGAGGGCGACGGGCGCGCGATCGTGGAGGAAGAAGTGCGCGCGCAGTATCGCGAGCCGAAGTCGCGACGGCTGGTGAAACGATTCATGCACTCGACGGGGCTCTGGCCGTGATCCGGTTCTCCGTCGTCATCCCGTCGTACAACCGCTCGGCGTGGCTCGTCACGGCGTTGGAGTCGGTGTTCGCGCAGACGGAGCCTGCGTTCGAAATCATCGTCGCCGACGACGGCTCGACGGACGACACGCCCGATGTGCTGCGCAAATACGAGGGCCGCGTGAAGGTGCTCACGCAGCGCAACGCCGGCCCCTCCGCGGCGCGCAATCTCGGCATCGCAGCCGCGACGGGCGACTACATCGCATTCCTCGACAGCGACGATCTCTGGTTCCCGTGGACGCTCGCGCTGTACCGCGAAGTGATCGAGCCGCACGCACAGCCCGCGATGGTCGAGGGCGCTCACCTTGAGTTCGACACCGAACAAGGCCCGCCGAACCCCGCGGATTCTTCATCTCAAGTCTCACGTCTCAACTCTCAACTTTCCCCTGACTACCTCGCCTCGCCGCGCGTGACGCTCTGGCCGAGCGGCACCGCGATCCGCGCTGATGTGTTGAAGGCCGCGGGCGGTTTCACGCCGCACGCATTCAATGCCGAGGACTGCGACCTGTGGCTGCGGCTCGGCACCGAACGCGGCTTCGTTCACATCGCGCAGCCGCCGGTCTTCGCATACCGGAGGCATCCGGCCAGCGCGGTGGCGTCGCTCGCGAAAAGCGTGAAGGGCATCATGGCGATGATCGAGTGCGAGCGCCGCGGCGGCTACCCTGGCGGCGATGCGCGGCGGCACGATCGGCTGCGCGTGCTCACTACGCACACGCGCCCGCTCAGCGTGTCGTTCGCGAGACGCGGGCTGCCGAGGGGGGCGCTGACGATCTATTGGCGGACGTTTGGTTGGAATCTCCGGCTGCTGCGTCTGCGGTATCTCATTGCGCTCCCGTGTCTCACGTTGTTCGGAGTGCTGAGCGGGAAAAGGGGAACGCCTGTCACATGAGGTAACGCGGTGATGTTCGTCCTGATGCCAACCCCAATCCGCGGTCGTCACGAGCGGTCCATTTCTCAAGCGCAAGCGCGACGCGGCGGCACGGTCGCGGTAGCGGGATCGGGATAGTGCGACGGATGGCGGTTCCGCCGTTTTGCTTCACGAGTCCGGCGGAATTTTCCGCTACGCGACTTCCCCCGCGGCGTGGCCGCTGGACCAGGCCCACTGGAAATTGTAGCCGCCGAGCCAGCCGGTGATGTCCACGACTTCGCCGATGAAAAACAGGCGCGGCACGCGGCGCGATTCCATCGTCTTCGATGAGATGTCCGCAGTGTCCACGCCGCCGAGCGTGACCTCGGCCTTCGGGTAGCCCTCGGTGCCGGCGGGTGCGAAAGGCCACGCTTGGAGCAGGCGCAGGGTGTCGTCGAATTCGCGCTGCTTGAAATGCACGAGCGGCTTCGCGGGCGTATGCAGCGCGCACCATGCGTCGGCGAAACGGCGTGGCATCCACTCGGCGAGCACGGACGGAAGGTCGCGTCCGGTCACGCGCGCGCGCAGCAGCGATTCGGTCGCACGGGCATCGGGCAGCAGGTTGATCTCCACCGTGGCGCCTTCGCGCCAGTAGCTTGAGATCTGGAGGATTGCGGGACCGCTGAGTCCGCGATGCGTGACGAGCATCGCCTCCTCGAACTGCGCGGTGCCGCAGTGTGTGACGACCGGGAGCGAGAGACCGCTGAGTTCGTGGAGCGGCTCATCCGATTTTGAAAAAGTGAACGGCACGAGGGCCGGACGCAGTGGCGTGATGCGGTGGCCGAACTGCTTTGCGATGTCGTAGCCGAACGGTGTCGCGCCGAGCTTTGCAAAGGACAGGCCACCACTCGCGATGACGAGCGACTGCGTGGTGAACTCGCCGCGCGAAGTTGCGACGCGGAAATCATCCGTCCTTTCCACAGACTGCACCCGGCAGTTTGCGAAGGTCTGCACATTCGCCGCCGCGCACTCGGCCTCCAGCATCCCGATGATCTCGCGCGAACTGCCGTCGCAAAATTGCTGGCCGAGCTTTTTCTCATGGTAGGCGATGCCGTGCTTCTCGACGAGCGCGATGAAATCCCACGCGGTGTATCGCGCGAGCGCCGAGCGGGAGAACTCCGGCCGCTCGGAGAGGTAGCAGCCGGGCTCGATGCCGGTGTTCGTGAAGTTGCAGCGGCCGCCGCCGCTGATGGCGATCTTTTTCCCGACACGATCGTTGTGCTCAATGAGCGCGACTTTCCTCCCGCGCTGGCCCGCGGTGAGCGCGCACATCATCCCCGCGGCGCCGCCGCCGATGACCACGACATCGAAGTGTTGGCCGTTCACGCGGCGAGGGTGAGGTGCGGCGGTGTCGCGGGGTTCCACGGATTTTTCGTGAAGCCGGAATGCTCGATGCCGTGCGCGAGCGCTTCGCAGAGCGCGCAGACGGCGGTGACGTCGAGTTGCAGGTGCCGCGGGCCGTAAGGCGCGATGTGATTTTTTCCTCTTAGGAAGAGCCGCGCCGCCGGGCGCAGGCGCGTGGAATGTTTTGCGTGCGACGGGTGCTCGCGTTGCTTGCGGAGGTGGACGAATGCGCCGGCGATCTGGATGAGGCCCTTGAAGAAATCGCGGTCGCCACTGCGCGTGCGGAGCCAGAGCACCTCGAGCGCGTCGTGCGCCTCGTAGTATTCGCACGCATTGAAGTGCGCGAACCACGCGAGGTAGCACGGGTCGGGCTCGGGGCTGTCGCTGGGGCCGTGCGGAGATTTTTTCATCGCGTGAATTTCTCCGGCCACTATTCTGCGCTGGCCTGTGCAAGACAAGCGGACGCTGACTCAACTTCGCGGGGTTCCCCCCATGCCTGCCGAAAGGATGGCCTGATGCCGCCGCAAGCGACGATGCTGCTTGCATGTGGGCTCGTGCTGCTCGCCGTGATTTCGGCGGTGGTCTCGGCGCTGGAGACGGGATTGTTCGCGCTGCCGCCGTCGAGGATGGACGCGCTGCGTGCGCGCCGGCCGGAACTCGCCGGGGTGCTCTCGCGCATCATGGAGAGTCCGCGCCGGCTGCTGAGCGCGCTGCTGATCGCGGACGCGCTGGCGAATGCGCCGCTGATGCTCGGCAGCCTCGCGCTCATCGAGGGGGAGCGCGGCCTCGCGATTCCATTCTGGGTGTCGGCGCTGCTGCTCTTTGCGCTGATTGTTTTTGCCTGCGATCTCGTGCCAAAGCTGATCGGACTCGGTGCGCCGGTGCTCGTGCTGCGGCTCGGCGCGCGGCTCATTGGGAAAGTGATGCCGCTGCTCGATCCGCTGGCGCGCAGGATGGAATCGTGGAGCGAGAAAATCGCGGCCAGGATTCTGCCGGAAGGCATGGGCGCGCAGCGGCATCTCACCGGGGAGGAACTCGGGACGCTCGTGGAGCTGAGCGCCGCGCAGGGGGCGATCCAGACGACGGAGTCCGAGATGATTTCGGAAATCATGAAGCTCGGCGACAAGACGGCGAAGGACTGCATGACGCCGCGCGTGGAGATGTTTTCGCTGCCGGACGATCTCACGAATGACGAGGTGATCCTGCTCCTGCGCCAGCGCCGCCTGCGCCGCGTGCCGGTGCATGGTGAGACGCCGGACGAGATTGCCGGCGTGCTCGATGTGCCCGCGCTGCTGCGCGATCCGGGCGTTCACTACACGGAGCGGCTTGGCGTGCCGTCATTCGTGCCGGAGACGATGAAGGCGATCACGCTGCTGAAGAGCTTCCTCTCTCATCCGCAAGGCATCGCGTTCGTGGTGGACGAGCATGGCGGCATCGAGGGCATCATCACGCTGCGTGATCTGGTGGAGGAGATCATCGGCGATGCCGTGCCGCTCGCGGATGCGAAGCTCTACATCGAGGACATGGGTGACGGGCGGCTGCTCGCGAGCGGCAGTGCGCGGCTGGAGGACATCACGGAGGAACTCGGCGTGCGATTCGACGACGATGGAATAGACACGATCGGCGGGCTGATTTTCAACCGGCTGGGGCAGCTTCCGAAAAAGGGGCAGGAGCTGCAAATCGGCGGGCTGCATGTGAAGGTGCGCCGTGTGTCGCGCAAACGTGTGGACGAGGTGATGCTCTTCCGTGCTTTGGGCGGGGAGGAGGGCACATGATTTTCACGCTGCTGATCATCGTGTGCTGCATGGCCGTATCGTTTGTTTTCAGCGGCATAGAGGCGGGGATCTTTTCCGTGAACCGTGTGCGCCTCGCGCATCGCGCGAAGCAGCGCGAGCGGGCAGCGCTGGCCTTGCAGGGACTGCTCGCGCATTCAGATCGGATGCTCGTCACGGTAATCATCGTCACGAATCTCGCGAACATCTTCGCGCTCGTGCTCGGCTCACGGCTGCTCGTGGCATCGTGGGGGCAGCGCGGGTATCTCATCGCGCTCGCGATTTATCTGCCGGTGTATCTCTTCGGGCTGGAACTGCTGCCGAAGTCGCTGTTTCGCCGTTTCCCGTACCGTGCGCTCGCCTTTTTGTCCGGTCCGCTGCGGCTGCTCGATCTGGTGCTCACGCCGCTGCACTGGATCGGAATGGGCGCGCAGCGGCTGCTCTTTGGCGCGGGCGCCGCGGACAGGCAGCGGCTCTTCCTCGGGCGCGAGGATTTTAAATACATGACGACCGAGGGCGAGCGTACGGGGACGATCTCGAAGACGGAGCGGGAGATGATCCACAACGTCGTGGACTTCCGCAGCGTGACGGCGAAGGACGTGATGACACCGATGGAGACGGTGCAGGTGATCGGCGCGGACGAACCGATCCGCCGCGTGATCGCCGAGGGAAAGCGGAGCGCGGAGATCTGGTTCGTGCGCGACGCAGCGGGGGAGATCACGGGCGTCGTGGATCCGTTCGAGGTGCTGCTCGACGGTCGGCGCGACCTGGACGCGGGCGCGTGCCAGCGGCGCATCGTGACGGTGGGCCCGGACGAACCGGCGTTCAACGTGCTGTGGAAACTGCGCGCGGCACGCAGCACGGTCGCCGCAGTGCGCGGGCCGGGGAAGGAGCCGATCGGCCGCGTGACGTGGGAGGATCTGATCCGCCGGCTCGTGAGCACTGCGGAGAAGCGCGAGCCGGATGGCTCTCAGACGCGCGCGTAACGGTGGCCGGGGAGCGCGCGGATGAGGCGCTTCATCTCGAGGCTGAGCAGCGTGCCGCTGATTTTTCCGAGCGGCAGCCGCGTTGCCTGCGAGAGTTCGTCAACCGTGAGTTCGCCGACTTGGAGCGCGGTGATGAGCAGCGTCTCGTCGTGCGAGAGCGCGGGGGCCGGCGCTGGATCTTTGGCACCTGTGCGCGCACTTGTTTCCGACAAAGGCCCGGATGTGCCGCGCGGGATGAGTGTGCCGAGTTCATCGAGGATGTCGTCGGCGGAGGTCACGAGCCTCGCCCCTTGCTGGATGAGGCGGTTCGTGCCGGCGCTGGTAGGACGGTCAATCTGGCCGGGCACGGCGAAGACGGTGCGTCCCTGCTCGACGGCTTGGTTTGCGGTGATGAGCGCGCCGCTGTTCAGGCCGGCCTCGACGACGAGCAGGCCACGGCCCCATCCGGCGACGATGCGGTTCCGATACGGAAAAGTCTGCCGGTCCGCAGGGCGCTCCATGGGATACTCGCTGACGACCGCGCCGGACTCGGCGATTTTTTCCGCGAGGCTGAGATTTTCCGGCGGATAGAGCTGCGAGAGCCCGCTGCCGAGGACGGCGATGGTGCGGCCTTTCGCGGCGAGTGCGCCCTGGTGCGCCGCGGTGTCAATGCCACGCGCGAGTCCGCTGACGATCGCGTAGCCGGCGAATGCGATCTGGAAGGAAAGCTTTTTTGCCGTCTCGGTGCCGTAGTGCGTGACGTTGCGCGAGCCGACGACGCCGATGGCGTGTGCATCGGTGGGACGAAGGTCGCCCCACACGTAGAGGACGACCGGCGGATTGTGGATCGTGCGGAGCGCCGTGGGATATTCGGACGAATTCACCGTGATCACTTTCGCGCCGAAATCCGCGATGCGTTTCAGTTCCGCGACAAGATCCACGCTGGAGTCCCACGATGCGATGGCGTCGGCGGTTTCCTGGCCGACGCCTTTCACTGCGCGCAGCGCAGCGCGGCCCGCGGCGAGGATGCGCTGCGGAGTCTCAAATGTTTCGAGCAGCGCGCGCAGCCGCACCGGGCCCATCCCAGGCACCATGTTGAGGGCGATGCAGGCTTCCGTGTCAGTCACGCGCGCGGTCTATCGGCTCCGCGGCGTAATGCAAGTGCTACGACGAATTGCGCGCGAGCGCGGTGAGCGCGTTGAGGTCGTCCGTGACCTGCGATTTTTCGATGAGGAAATCCGTGCTGTTGCGACGGACGCGCAGCTTGCCGTCCTGCTCCCGCACGAGGCGGACGCGCGTGCCGCGGTTCAGCGCGACCGGGCCGGTCTCGGAGGGCACCTCCACGGCGACTTTCAGAAAATAGACGCCGGACGGCGCGATGCGAAGATCGTCCGAGGCTGTGGTCTTCGCATTCGAACGCGCAGGAGCGGATTCGCTGGCGAG
>BJFP01000186.1 GCA_014189875.1 Verrucomicrobiota bacterium
GTGCGTCGGCGTCGGTGTTGAAAAGCACGCGCGGCGCTTCCTTGAACTGCACGGCGATCTCCGCGCCGCCCTTCGCGAGCCGCTTGCCCACGCGCATGTAGAACGGCACGCCGTGCCAGCGCCAGTTATCAATGTGCAGCTTCAGCGCCACGTAGGTTTCCGTCATCGAGGTCGGGCTCACGCGCTCCTCCGCGCGGTAGGTCGGGACCGGCTTGCCGTTGATCGCACCCGCGCCGTATTGCCCGCGCACGATGTCGCGCGCGACATCCTCCGGCGAGAGACGGCGCAGCGAGCGCACGACCTTCGCCTTTTCATCGCGCACGGCGTCGGCGGTGAGGCTCGTCGGTGGCTCCATCGCGGTGAGACACACAAGCTGGAGCAGGTGGCTCTGCACCATGTCGCGCAGCGCGCCCGCCTTTTCGTAGTAAGGCCCACGCGCCTCGACGCCGAGCGTCTCTGCCGAGGTGATCTGCACGTGGTCAATGTAGCGGTTGTTCCACTGGTTCTCGAAGATCTGGTTCGCGAACCGCAGCACCATGATGTTCTGCGCGGTCTCCTTGCCGAGGTAGTGATCGATGCGGAACGTGTCGCGCTCAGCAAATGCACGCGCGATGGATTCATTCAGCGACTCGGCGGTCGCGAAGTCCGTGCCAAACGGCTTCTCGACAATCACGCGCGTCCACGCACCGGCGCGCGGCTTGTTCAGCCCGCTTTCGGCGAGCATCCGCAGGATGAGATCGTATTCCGTCGGCGACACGGAGAGGTAGAAAAGGCGGTTACCCATCGCGCCTCCCGCGGCATCAATCGAGTCGAGCTTTTCGCGCAGCGCGCGGTAGCCCTCGGCATTCGTGAAGTCGCTCGTCTGGTAATAAATCCGCTTCGAGAATCCGCCCCACACGTCGTCCTTCAGCCCCGAGCGCGAGCATTTCTCCGTGGAGTCGCGCAGCTCCGTGCGCCACGACTCATCCGTCTTTTCGCGGCGCGCAAAGCCCACGATGTTCGTCGAGGCCGGCAGGTCGCCATCGGCGGCAAGATTGTAGAGCGCCGGGATGAGCTTGCGGAAAGTGAGATCGCCGGACGCGCCGAAGATCACGACATTGCACGGTTGCGGCATGGGCCGCGATTGAAGCCCCTCGCGGAGCGGGTTGGTTGGATTCGGTTCGTTGCTCACTGGAAGAATTGCCTTCGCGCGACCATGCGGACGCGCGCCGCGCGGTTCAATCGGAAATATGTTCCGAGGCATCGGCGAAAAGCGGGAGCATCCGGATTACGGAAAGTTCCACCACGGATATCACGGATGGCACGGATGGCGTTCGGAGGGAAATGCTCTCATTTGCGGGCGGCGGTAATCTTGAACGATCTGCGTGCGGACACGTCTTCGCTCAGTGAAGCTACTCCTCCGCGAAGCACGCCTCGACTTGCGCGAGGACGGTGCGGAAGGGCGTCGTGGCGAAGCGCGCGAACTCTGGGCGCTTGGTGAGTTTGGCGCGCGAGGTCGCGGGGCTGGTGAGGCCGCAGAGGAAACGCGTGATCTGCCGCGGGGTCGCGAGCGAGGCGTGTTCCTCGAAGATCAGCGCGCGGATTTCCTCGGCGTCGGCGTCGGTGAATGGAGCGATGGGTGTCGCGGGCAACGCGACTTGTGTTGCGGGATCGCCGGTGCGGCAGAAATGGCAGTGGCCGCAATTATCCTCCGCGAGAGCTTCGCCGAAATAGCCGATCAGCCGGCGCGTGATGCAGCCGCTGGCGCTCGCGAAGTCGAGGATCTGCGCGAGGCGCTGCGAGTCGCGGGCTTCGCGCTGCGCGAAAAGTTTTGCCTGATCCGCGGCGACGGCGGCGGGGTCGCGTTGCGAGGCGTCGCCGCAGAGGCGGAAGCCGTGGCGGAGGCCCGCGGGCTTCTGCAAAACCGCACCGGCTTCCTCCAGCCACGTGAGCGCCTTCACGATGCGGTCGCGCGGTTCGCCGATGCGCTGCGCGGCGGCTTCAATTTCAAGCGTGAGGTACTTTGGCCCGCGTCGTCCGCTGCCGAAAAGCGCGGTGAGGAAGCGGCGGCGATCCTCATTGAGCGCGGAGAGAATCGCGCTCTCACTCTTCAGAAACTGCACCTGCGTGCTCTCGTAAAATGCACGCGTGGGGCGCAGCAGGCCGTCGAGTTCCAGATAAGTGATGACGGTCTCGACGACGAGCGGGCGGATGTCCGTCTCCTGCGCGAGATCGTAGCGGCTCACGTCGAACTCCTCGCCCGAGCCGAGCATTTTTCCCACAAGCGCCTCGACGGCGCGCGGCTCGGGCGTGTCGCCGAGCGTGAAATTTTCCAGCGGTACCGCGTCGTCGGCGCAGGCGAGCAATTCGCAGAGCGAAGGCTGGCCGTCGCGGCCCGCGCGCCCGATTTCCTGCTGATAGTTTTCGAGCGTCTTTGGCAGGTTGAAATGGATGACGCTGCGGATGTCCGCCTTATCAATGCCCATGCCGAATGCGATGGTCGCGACGATCACCTCGCACTCGCCGCGCATGAATGCCTCCTGCGTGGCATCACGATCTTCGGCGGTCATGCCGGCGTGATACGCTCGCGCCCCGAGACCCGAGCGAGCGAGATGCGCGGCCACGTCCTCGGCGGTTTTTTGGAAAGTCACATACACGACGGCGGGGCGGACCTTCGCGTTGGCGAGACGCTTCGCGAGCACGGTCAGGCGCTCGCGCGCGGCGCACGGCGTCACGCGCAGGTGGAGATTTTTCCGGCGGAAGGAAGTCTGCACATGCCGCTGCGGCGCGATGCCGAATGCCTTGCAAATGTCGCGCGCCACATCGGGCGTCGCCGTCGCCGTGAGCGCGAGCACGGGGCGCAGCGACAGCTCCTCGGCCACGCGCGCGAGGCGCAGGTATTCGGGGCGGAAATTGTGGCCCCATTCGGAAATGCAGTGCGCCTCGTCAATCGCGAGCAGCGAGATTTTCACGCGCCGAAGCCGCTCCAGAAATGTCTCGCCCGAGAGCCGCTCGGGCGCGACGTAGAGCAGCTTCAGCTTCCCCTCGCGCAAGTCCGCATACACGCGCTGCGTCTCCTCGGCGGTGAGGCTGGAGTCGAGCCGCGCCGCTGCGATGCCGCGTGCACGCAGCGCGTCCACCTGGTCTTTCATCAGCGCGATAAGCGGCGAAATGATGAGCGCCGTGCCTTCGAGCAACACCGCCGGGAGCTGGTAGCAAAGCGACTTCCCTGCGCCCGTGGGAAAAAGCGCGAGCGCGGATTCGCCGTCGAGCAGCGCGTGGATCACATCCTCCTGTCCATCGCGAAAGGCATCGTGGCCGAAGTGCGTGCGGAGGGCGTCCATGAGATCCATGCCGGTGCTGTTAGCCGCACGGGAATCTGCGGGCAAGACTGCGGGCAGATCTCACGGACAAATATTCGCGGAGTTCGAAGCCGCGCAATTCCCGCTTGCCGCGCGCCACCGCACACGCCCCAAATCGCGCTATGCGTGATTTCAAAAAAGACACCGCCGGCTACCCGCTCGGCACAGTGATGATGTATGGCCCGACCCGCGCCCGCGCCACGAAGTATGTCGCCGCTGTTCTCGCCAAGCCGGATTCGGATCCGGTGGCGTTGAAGCGATGGTTCGTATCGGAGGGCGACATCCGCAAGGACACGGAAATCGCGGACGAGATCACGGCCTTTTTCCTAGCGCACAAGGCGCACGAAATCATCATGTCCGATCGCATCACGGGCTGTCCGCACGAAGAAGGCGTGGACTATCCGCTCGGCCATGTGTGCCCGGAGTGCCCGTTTTGGGCGGAGACGGATCGCTTCACTCACGGGCCAAAAGCGCCCGCGGACGAGAACGATCTCAGCGGCCACATTTCGGCGGACGAGATCATCATCGCGCTCTCGGAAATCCGCGGCTGCCCGCCGAAGGCCGCGCTCGCTTCTGCCGACGTGCGCCGCGCGGAACTGACGGACCGCCTCATCACCGCGGTCGAGGCTGCGGTGGAAAATGGGCAGGACGCCACCGATGAGGAAAATCACCTCTGCACACACGCGCTCTATCTCCTGGCAAAATGGCGCGAGCAGCGTGCCTTCGCGCCCGTGCTCCGCTGGCTCGCGCTGCCGGGGGATGGCGCATTCGACATCGCGGGCGACGTGGCTACGACGGCGGGCGCGAGGATTCTCGCCTCCGTCTGCGGCGGCGACCGTCCGGAAATCCGCGCGCTCGTCGAGAATCGCGACGCGAACGAATACTGCCGCAGCGTCGCGCTCGATTCCCTCGCCGTCCTCGCCGCGTGGGGCGAGCTTCCGCGCGCGACGGTCATCGGCTACATGCGCGAACTCATCACGGGGAAACTGGAACGCGAACATTCCTTTGTGTGGGATGAAATCGCCTGTCTCATCGCCGACCTTGATGCGGAAGAACTCGTGCCTCTCATCCGCCAGCCCTTCGATGACGGATTGGTGGATCCCGGCACCATCGGATGGGACGACATCGAAAACCGCACCTCCCACACCGAGCGTCCGCCCTTCGAGGAATTCCAACACAGCCACCCGCCGATCACCGACGTGGCGGACGAGACTGCGTGGTGGGGCGCGTACGAACGCACCGCCGTGAAGGATCGCGAAATGGGACGTGCGCAGGATTTCGGCGACGAAAGCTTGCCCGATTACGAATCAGACACGCCAGTCGTCGCGCAGCCAAAGATCGGACGCAACGACCAGTGCCCGTGCGGCAGCGGGAAAAAATACAAGAAGTGCTGCGGCAAAAACGCGTAGCCTTTTTCCATCCGCACATGGCCTGACGCATTCACTGTGCCGTTTTTTCGGTTGGTAATGCGGTTTTGAAATGGCTCGGTGCGGGAGTCGGTGGATTCGCTGCCTTAAGGCACTGGTTGTTCTAACTGGAACGCCAGCAACAGCCGTCATGCAGGCCGCATCGAAAGGTGCCGCCTGTTTCTTTTCCGGGAAGTTCGTGCCAAAAAGAGCCGAGGAAAAACTTTCAGCGATTCGTCGGCGCAGCCTTCGGCGGCGGCGTGGTGACCTTATGCCAGATCTTCACGATTGACGGCCATGCGAACCAGATCGCACCCGCGACGGCGGCGATGCCGATGAGATTTGCGACGTGGTAAAACGCGTCGCTACGCGGGCGGGGCGCGACGATGAGCGCGGTGCCGCACTCGGGGCACACGCGCGCTGAGTCACCGGCGATCTCGATGTCGTCGCCGTGGTAGCCGAGCAGGCAGCCGGCGTGGTTTGGGCATTTGCAAATGACTGGGCGCATCGGGCGGCGAATTAAGCGGGCGCGGCAAATTCCTGCAAGTGCGCGCGATGCGTGCAGGCGCGCCGACTTTTTCGGTGGGCCGCGTGAGGAAAGCTGCTCAGTGCTCAGTGTTCAGATCCACGACTTGCGAGCACTGAGAACTAAGAACTGTGTGCCCAAACTCAGCCGCCGCCCGACATTTCCACTCGGCAAAATGCGCGGCGCGTGTTCACTCTTTTCATCATGCCTTCCGCACTGGCGATCGCCGCCCACCCCGATGATATCGAATTCGTCATGGCCGGGACTTTGCTCCTGCTCCGCGACGCAGGCTGGGAGATCCACTGCTGCAATCTTTCCACCGGAAATATGGGCAGCACGGTGATGACTGCCGCGCAGACGGCGCGCACGCGGCGCGGCGAGGCGCAGGCGGCGGCGAAGCTCATGGGCGCGGAGTGGCACGCTCCGATTTGCGACGACCTCGGCATTTTCTACACCGAGGAAAACATCCGCCGCGTGTGCGCGATCGTGCGCGCCGCGAAGCCGCGCGTGGTGCTCACGCACGCGCTGCAGGACTACATGGAGGATCACATGATCACCGCCCGTCTCGCGGTGACTGCGACCTTTGCGCGCGGCGTGCCGAACTACCGCTCGCTGCCTGCGCGCAAGCCGTGCCTCGATCCGTGCGTCGTCTATCACGCGATGCCGCACGGGCAGCGGACGCAGACGCGGCGGCTCGTGTTCCCCGAGGCATTTGCGGACACGGCATCCGTCCACGACCGCAAACGCGCGGCGCTCGCGTGCCATGCATCGCAGAAGCGGTGGCTCGATGAGACGCAGGGCATGGACAGCTACTTGCGCACGATGGATGAATTTTCACTCGCGCTCGGAAAACAGTCGCGGGGATTCAAGCAAGCCGAGGGCTGGGTGCGGCACCTGCACTACGGCTTCAGCGACGAGGCGGACGATCCGCTGCGCACGGCGCTCGGGAAAAAATATCGAATCAACACCGCATTCGCGCGGGCGGCGGAGCGCGGCGATGTTTAGGCCGTCATCGGGCCGCAGACCGCCGCCAGTCTGTCCGGTGTGCGGGACGGATGTTCCGCCGGATGCGGTCGCGTGTCCCGAGTGTGGCGCGTGTCATGATTCGGGCTGGAAGGAAGACTCCGGGGCTTACGACGGCGTGGACCTGCTCGACGAGGCCTACGAGGACGACGACGGCAAGGTACGATGGCGCGCAAAGCCGGGCCTGCATCCGTTCTGGCGCATCGTCGCGCTGATCGCAGTGCTCGCGCTGTTCTGGTGGTTTTTCAAGACGGTCTTCAGCGCGGGTAGTGCGCCGTGGTGGTGAGCGGTGCCGGGGGTGTGAGTTTAACGGGTCCATACCGCCACGGCGTTTCGTCCTCCAGCCCACGGTAGTCACTCATGCTTCGCTCCCACCCTTGCTGAAGGTCGGAATCCCTTTGGGTTTCAGCGGACGAAAGGTGTGGGTAATGGCGCTATCTTTGCACCATCCCTCCGCCTGCGCCCATCCTGACAGCCGACAGGATTGTCGGCTCCACACCGCGCTTTCCGCCTCGAAGATCAGCCCGCCCTCTAACTGTTGCACCTCGCCCCGTCGTCAGCAGTGGCGGTGAAGGGTGAGACCGCTCAGTTGGCGGGCTGGTTTCTTTTGCGCCGCGGCTGCGCGGGATCGCCGGGCTGGGCGTTGGGTGCGTTTTTGCGCGCGCCGGGGCCCCAGGCGGCGTCAATGTAGCCGGCGTTCCATGTGTCCCAGAGGGCGGCGAGTTCCTTGAGCTTCTCGGGATTCTTTTGGGCGAGGTTGGTCTTTTCGCCGATGTCTGCGGTGACGTTGTAGAGTTCCGCGCCTTCGGTGGTCGCCTTGCCGCCCGCCGCCGGAGGTTTGACGGAGGCCATGCCCGCGCCTTTCACGAGCTTCCAGTCGCCGGAGCGGATGGCGATTTGCTAGCCGAAGCGCCAGCAGAGTGCGTCGTGCGGAGGGCCGGATTTTTCGCCAGTGGGGTAGGGGAGGAGGTTCACGCCGTCCAACTTCGCTTCGCCCGGCGCTTCGACTCCGGCGGCGGCGAGTGCGGTGGGATGGATGTTGAACTGGATGACGGGGCGGTCGTCCACTTTGCCGGCGGAGATTTTGCCATTCCGCTGCATCAGGAATGCGATGCGGATGCCGCCTTCCCACGTCTGCGCATTGAAGCCGCGCAGGGGGCAATTGCCGCTTGTGGTCTGCGGCGTGGGGCCGCCGTTGTCGCGGAGGAAAAAGGATGAGCGTGTTTTCCTCCTGCCCGTTTGCGCGGATCTGCGCGAGCACCTTGCCGATGGTGAAGGCGTGCGTCCGTGCGAGCCTGGACCTCCAGCCGCCGCCGATCACCGGCGCGGAATCGCTGCACGTCCCGAAGGCTGTGTTCGCGTGTTATCGCGCGGCGGAAACCGGTCGCACGCAGAAGGTCGGTTGAGCAACCGACGCGCAAAGGCCGCGCGCCTCTTCAACGCTCAACGCTCACCTCTCAACTCACCTTGTGCCACTCTTGCAGCGGCTTGACGCTATAGCCGCTGGCCTTCATCGAGCGGATGCCTTCGAGCGACGCGCGGGCGGCGCGGAGCGTGGTCATGACGGGGACGCGGGTGCTGCTGGCGGTGCTGCGAATCTTGATTTCATCTTCGCGCGCGGACTTGCCGCTGGGCGTGTTGATGATGAGCGCGAGTTCGCCGTTCTTCAGCATGTCGAGCGCGTTGGGGCGGCCTTCTGAGAGCTTGAAGAGCTTCTTCACCGGCACCTTCGACTTTTCCAGCGCGGCGGCGGTGCCGCTGGTGGCGTAGAGCGTGAAGCCCAGTTCGGCGAAGCCGGCGGCGATGTCGGCGACTTTTGTTTTGTCGGCGTCAGAGACGCTCAGGAAGATATTCCCCTTCAGCGGCAGCGCGGGCTGCGCGGCCATCTGGGCTTTTGCGTAGGCGATGCCGAGGTTGGCGTCTATGCCCATGACTTCGCCGGTGCTCTTCATTTCGGGGCCGAGGACGATGTCGGTGCCGGGGAATTTTGTGAACGGGAACACGGCCTCCTTCACGCAGTAGTGCGCGGGCACGACTTCCTTCGTGAAACCGAGATCCTTCAGCTTCGCGCCGGCCATGATTTTTGCAGCGAGCTTCGGCAGCGGGACGCCGATGGCTTTGCTCACGAATGGCGCGGTGCGCGAGGCGCGCGGGTTCACTTCGAGCACATAGACCGTCTCG
>BJFP01000187.1 GCA_014189875.1 Verrucomicrobiota bacterium
GTCTTCACATGCGGGCGGAGCCGCGCGGGGCCGCCTGCGATTTCGATCATGAGCCGCAGGTTGTGCTCGATGCGCTCGCGGAAAAGCAGGAGTGCCGGCGAGGGAATCGAGGCTTCGTCTGTGGGGCGGAACCAGTCGTTCATCGCGCGAAGAAATGCGCGCGGGCCACGGGTGTCACTTCATTTTCCGCGGGGTGGCGCGCATCGGGTAGGGCGGATTTGCAACCCGCCCTACCCGAATTCCAATCCTGCGCGCGGCGATTTGACAATGCCGTCACCGAGCTTCGTCTAAGCTGGCGCACCCGGCCCCACTCTATATGGTCACGACTCTTTTCCCAAAATGACACGACCGCTCTGCATTTCCATCGCCGCGCTGCTGACAAGCACGGCCCCCATTTTTTCCGCGCCTGCTGCCGCACCTGCCACACCTGCCGCTGCGCCCGTTGCGCATGGCGACGGGAAGGCGGAGGCCGGCGCGAAGGACGGGGCGAATGCGATCAAGACGATGAAGTTCGACGCGGGGATGAAAGTCGAGCTGTGGGCGAATGAGCCGATGCTCGCGAACCCCGTGTCTTTTGCGACGGATGAGCGCGGGCGGTGGTTCATCGCGGAGAGCTTCCGCCAGGAGGGACGCAAGGTGAACGGGATGCCAGTCGCAGGCGGCGTCGTGGACAACCGCGGCCACATGAACTGGCTCGACGCCGACATCGCGTCGCGCACGACCGACGACCGGCTCGCGATGATGCACAAGTTTTACCCCGATCCGAAGAAGTTCGCGGAGAACTTCGAGACATTCGAAGATCGCATCGTGGTGATCGAGGACACGAAGGGTGCGGGGCGCGCCGACAAGAGCACCATTTTCGCCGACGGCTTCCGTGACGCGCTCGATGGCACGGGTGCCGGAATCCTGGCACGAGGCAACGAGGTGTGGTGGACGTGCATCCCGAGTCTCTGGCATTTCACGGACTCGAACGGCGACAGCAAATCCGACAAGCAGGAGAAGCTGCTCTCGGGCTTCGGCGTGAAATTCGCATTTCGCGGGCACGACATGCACGGGCTGCGCTTCGGGCCAGACGGGAAGCTGTACTTTTCCATCGGCGACCGCGGGCTGAATGTGAAGAGCAAGGAGGGCAAGCAGTCCGAGGTGAGCGACACGGGCGCAATCCTGCGATGCAATCCCGACGGCACGGACTTCGAGGTCTTCGCGACCGGCGTGCGCAATCCTCAGGAGCTGGTGTTCGACGAGTTGGGAAATCTTTTCACCGGCGACAACAATTCAGACAGTGGCGACAAGGCGCGGTTCGTCCATCTCGTCGAAGGCGGCGACTGCGGCTGGCGGATGACTTTCCAATATCTCGACGACCGCGGCCCGTGGAACCGCGAACTGTTGTGGGACGACAAGGAGGGGCAGAAGGCGCGCTACATCGTGCCGCCCATCATGAATCTCAGCAACGGCCCGAGCGGGCTCACTTACAATCCTGGCACGGGCCTCTCGAAAAAATATGCGGGGAAATTTTACCTCAGCGATTTCCGCGGCGGCGCGGGCGCGAGCGTGGTGCATGAGATTGCGCTGGAGCCGGCAGGCTCGACTTTCAAGGTGAAGGATCGGCGCGATTTTGTGAAGGGCGTGCTGACGACGGATGTGGAATTCGGCACCGACGGCGCGCTCTACGTGCTCGACTGGGTGGAGAGCTGGAGCGGCGTGGACAAGGGGCGCATTTTCAAATTCACCGCGCCCGATGCGGACACCGCGAAACAGGCCGAGGTGAAGAAGCTGCTCGCCGAGGGAATGATCGCGCGCTCTGCGACAGAACTCGAGAATCTGCTGGCGAACGACGACCAGCGCGTGCGGCAGGCGGCGCAATTTCAACTCGCGACAAAAGGCGACGCGGACACGCTCACCCGCGCGGCAAAATCCGGCCAGACGACGCTCGCGCGCATTCATGGTGTGTGGGGCCTCGGCCAGTTCGCAAAGCAGCAGCCGCATGTGCTCGCGACCGTCGTGGCGCTGCTCGATGACAAGGACGCCGAAGTCCGCGCGCAGGCCGCGCGCGTGCTCGGCGACCGCAGCTTCAAGGGTGCGAATGACAAGCTCGTCGCGCTGCTGAAGGATGCGCATCCGCGGGCGCGTTTCTACGCGGGCATCGCGCTCTCGAAGACGGGCCACAAAGCGGCGGCCGATCCGCTCTTCGCCATGCTCGCGGAGAATGAGGACAAGGATCCGATCCTGCGTCACGCAGGCATCATGGGCCTCGCAGGCTGCGCGGATGCGGCGGCGCTCGCCGCGCGTGCAAAGGACCCGAGCGCAGCGGTGCGCGGTGCGGCGGTCGTCGCATTGCGGAGGCAGAAGAGTCCGCAGGTCGCGGCGTTTTTGAAGGACGCCGATCAGTCCGTGGTGCTCGAAGCGGCGCGTGCGGTGCATGATGTTCCGATCCCCGAGGCAATGCCCGCGCTCGCGGCTCTCATCAGCGAAAAGAAAATCGCGAACCACAACATTTTGCTCCGCATCGTGAACGCTCACTACCGGCTCGGCCAGGCGGCGAACGCGAAGGCGCTCACGGCTTTTGCCGCGGACAATTCGGCGAACGAAGTGGGCCGCAAGGAGGCGCTCATCGCGCTCGCCGCGTGGGCAAATCCCGACCCGAAGGACCGCCTGCTCTACCTCTGGCGTCCGCTCCCGCAGCGCCCAAATGCCGACGCGACGGCGGCGCTCACACCGGCCATCGCCGGGATTCTTTCCAGTGCGCCCGGCAGCGTGCAGGAGAGCGCGGCAGTGGCAACGGCGAAGCTCAGCCTGCGTGGCAGCGGCGATGCGCTGCTCGCGCTCGTCGCGAATGGCAAGGCGGGCAAGGCCGCGCGCACGGAATCGCTGCACGCGCTTGCGTTGCTGAAGGATCCGAATCTCGCGAAGGCCGCAAAGGAAGCGCTCACCGATCGCGATCCAAAGCTGCGCGCCGAGGGACTGAAGGCGCTCGTCGCATCCGATCCGGTGGCGGCGCTCACCACGGTCAGCGATGTGCTCTCATCGAATGCGCCGGTGACGGAAAAGCAGGGCGCCGTCGCCGCGCTCGCAGAGAGCAAGACGCCGGAGGCGGAGAAGCTGCTCGCGGGGCTGATGGACAATCTCATAGCCGGCAAGATCGCGCCCGAGGTGCAGCTCGATGTGTATGACGCGGCGAAGAAGCGCCCCGGCCTCTCCGGCCGCGTGAAGCAATGGACGGACGCACTGCCGAAGGACGATCCGCTCGCAAATTTCCGCCTCTCGATCGCGGGCGGCGATCCTGATCGCGGGAAGAAGATCTTCCGCGAGCACGCGACCGCGCAGTGCTTCAAGTGCCACAAGTGCGAGGGCGGCGACAGCCTCGTGGGGCCGGATCTCTCGAAGATCGGTGCGACGAAGGATCGCGAATACATCCTCGAGAGCATCATCTTCCCGAACAAGAAGATCTCCGAAGGATTCCAGATCGTCGTGCTCGAACTCGCGGACAAGACGACCGTCGTCGGCCGCCTGCTGAACGAGACAAAGGAGCAGATCCAGGTCGAGACCGTGGACGGTGCGGGCAAGCCGCAAACCGTCAATGTCGCCGTGAAAAACGTAAAGACCCGCACGAGCGCACCGTCGCCGATGCCGGAGATCCTCCGCGACCAGATCACCCGCCAGGAACTCCGCGACGTGGTCGAGTATCTCTCGACGAGGAAGTGACTATGGGCAAATGAGGGGTGATGGATGACGAATGAAATCGGCGTTCTCAGCATCTGTCTCGGTAGGGCCAAAGGCCCGTCCTCATACCAGCCTGGGGCAACGCCCCAGGAGGGGCGTAATGCCAGGACAAAGGGCTGAAAGCCCGGCCTCATTGGTGCATCCTTTCGGAGTGGATCGGGCTTTCAGCCCTCGGCGTTTTTTGTCTCGGAACCTGGGGCGTTGCCCCAGGCTGGTATGGTTTGCGCCGTTGGCGCACAGCACCTCGACCACAGCACGTAACACGCACAGGACGCAACAACGCGGCAACACAACAATCTCCATGAACACTCACAGCCGATTTTTTCATGTCGCATTTTCACGCATTTCGCGGGTGCTCATCTTTCTGTTCGCCGTCGCGGTTGCCTCCGCCGCAGAGCCGCAGACGACGACTCGCGCGAACCGCACGCTCGCGGATTCCTTTGCACGCGAGGTCGCGAACATTGACAGCAATCCGCTCGCGGAACCGACGTCGGCTGAGCAGTGGGAAAAGACGCGCGCGGTGATGAAGCGGCAACTCGCGGAGATGCTCGGCCTCGACCCGATGCCGGAGCGCACGCCGCTGAAAGTCACGAAGACCGGCGAGGTGAAGGGCGACGGCTTCATCGTCGAGAAACTGCACTACCAGGCGTCGCCCGGACTCTATGTGACGGCGAATCTTTACCGCCCGGAAAAATCCGAGGGCCGGCTGCCCGCGATCCTCTACGTGAGCGGCCACGCCGTCATGGTGAAGGACGGCGTGACGCTCGGCAACAAGACGGGCTACCAGCACCACGGCGAATGGTTCGCACGGCATGGCTACGTGTGCCTCACGATTGATACGGTGGAACTCGGCGAGATTCGCGGCGAGCATCACGGCACGTATTCAAAGGGACGCTGGTGGTGGTTTTCGCGCGGCTACACTCCGGCGGGAATCGAGACGTGGTTCGGCATCCGCGGACTCGACTACCTCGTGTCGCGGCCCGATGTGGATCCGAAGCGCATCGGCGTGACGGGACGCAGCGGCGGCGGCGCGTATTCGTGGTACATCGCGGCGCTCGATGATCGCGTGAAGGTCGCCGCGCCGACGGCAGGCATCACGACGCTGCACAATCACGTCGTGGACGGCACCGTCGAGGGGCACTGCGACTGCATGTTCATGGTGAACACCTACCGCTGGGATTACGACAAGGTCGCCGCGCTCGTCGCGCCGCGTCCGCTGCTGATCTGCAACACGGACAAGGACACGATTTTTCCGCTCGATGGCGTCGTCTCGATCTACAACAGCACGCGCCGCATCTACCGCGCGCTCGGCGCGGAGGCGAAGATCGGACTGCAAATCGCCGAGGGCCCGCACACGGACGTGCAGCCGCTGAATGAGGGCGCGTTCCATTGGTTCGAGCGCTGGCTGAAAAATGCGGACCCGATGGCCGTGCTCGACGAGGGCGCGACGAAGCGCCTCCAACCCGAGCAGCTCCGCGTCTTTTCCGCGCTGCCCTCCGACGAGAAAAACACGACGATAGACACCGCGTTCGTCCCCGCGGCGCGCGCGCCCGCGGTGCCCGCCGACGCGGAACAGTGGGCGAAGCTGCGCGGCGGATGGATGACCGCGCTGCGTGAAAAATGTTTCGCCGGCTGGCCTGCCACAGCACCCGATCTCGATCTGCGCGACGCGGGCACCGTCACGCACGACGGCGTGGTCCTGCATGCGTGGGATTTCACGCCGAAGACCCCGTGGTCGCTGCGGCTCTATCTCGCACACAGCGCGGAGCTGAAGCCGGCGGAACTCGAACTCGTCGCGCTCAACGTGCTCGATGAAAACGCGTGGCAGGATTTCCGGCACATGATGGCGGGGAGTTTTCCGAAGCTGTTTGCGCCCGCGGATCGCGCGGGCGCGGACGGGCACGGATTTGCCGACGAGAAGAAGATGTTCGACGACTCGAAGTGGGCGATGGCCTACGTGTGCCCGCGCGGCATCGGCCCGAACGCGTGGAGCGGCTCGGACAAGCAGCAGACGCAGCGCCTGCGCCGCTTTTACCTCGTCGGCCAGACGCTCGACGCGATGCAGGTGTGGGACATCCGCCGGGCCATCGCGGCATTGCGCGCAACGCCGTATGCGAAGGCACCGCTCTGGCTCCACTCGCAGCACACGATGGCGGGCAACACGCTCTATGCATCGCTTTTCGAGGACAACATCACGCGGCTCGATCTGCACCGCATGCCCGCATCGCACGAGATCGGCCCGGTGTATCTGAATGTGCTCAAGTTCCTCGACCTGCCGCAGGCCGTGGCGATGGCGGCGGAGCGCAGCCGCGTGCGAATCTACGCACCGGAAAAATCCGCGTGGTCGTTTCCCATGCAGGTTACCGAGAGGCTCGGGTGGAAAAAGGCGTTCGAGCTGCGCGATCCGCTCGCAGCGCAGTGATGGCGTAGCGCGGACAATCCCGTCCGCAGAGCCTGCCCCGCGCGGACACATTCCGTGCTTTGCCCCGCGCGAATTTTCCGGCAACGGAAGCGCATGTCACCCCGACTGCTCCTCCTCCTGCTGGCGTGTTTCATTTTTTCCGCGTGCGAAAAATCCGGACCGAAGCCGCTGCGCGTCGGCATGGACATGAGCTATCCGCCTTTCGAGATGCGTGACACGAAAGGCGAACCCGCGGGCGTCAGCGTGGATCTCGCGCGTGCGCTCGGCGAACATCTCAAGCGCAAGGTCGAGCTGGAAAACATGCCGTTCAGCGGGCTCGTCGTCGCGCTTCAGACAGGACGGATTGATGTGATCATCTCGTCCATGACCGCGACGGAGGAAGGCGGTCGCAATGTGGAATTTTCCGATCCGTACGTGCGCACGGGGCTTTGCCTGCTCGTCGGGGCAAAGGGCGACGTGAACGGCATCGCGGATCTCGACACAGACGGGAAAAAGATCGCCGTCGTGCGCGGCACGACGGGGCAGCATTGGGCGAAGGCGAACTTGAAAAAGGCGGCGCTGCTCGATCTCGAAAAGGAGACGGCATGCGTGCTCGAGGTCACGCAGGGAAAGGCGGACGCATTCATCTACGACCAGATGTCCACGCTGCGAAACTGGCAGGCGAATCCCGACACGACGCGGGCGATGCTGAAGCCGTTCCGCGAGGAAGCGTGGGCGGTCGCGATGAGAAAGGGCGACATCGCGATGAAGGCGCACGTGAACGCGTTCCTCGCGGAATACCGTGCGGGCGGAGGCTTCCGCCGGCTCGGCGACAAGTGGCTGAAGGACCAGCGCGAGACGTTTGCGAAGCTCGGCGTGCCGTTTGTTTTTTAGGCGCGCGCGCCGAATTCACCCAGCAACTCCGCGATCGGATCCGGTGTCGTCGAAAGATCGATCCACCGGAATGCGCGCTCGCGTCGGAACCATGTGAGCTGGCGTTTCGCATACTGGCGTGTGGCAAGGGCGATCGCCGCGATGCATTGCTCGCGCGTGATGCGTCCGGCGATGTGCCCGCGGATTTCGGCGAGGCCGAGCATCTGCGAGGCGGTGAGGCCGACCACGGCGGTGCGCGCGACTTCCTCGACGACGCCTGCGGAAAACATCGCCGCAGTCCGCGCCGCGATGGCGGCGTGGAGTTCGTCGCGCTGGCGCGAGAGGATGACTCCGTGCGGCGCGGCTGCCCCGGCCCACTCGGTGCGGAAGCTGGAAAACGGACGGCCTGTGAGGATGCAGACCTCGAGCGCGCGGATGACGCGGCGTGGATTCCGCATGTCCACGGTGGTCGCGGGATCGAGCGAGCGCAGACGTTCTGCGAGCGCGGCCAGCGGCTCATTTTCCAGCGATGCGCGCAGTGTGGCATCCGCCCCCGGCAGCGGTGCGAGGCCGTGCGTGAGCGCGCGGACGTAGAGGCCGCTGCCGCCGCACACGACTGGCACGCGGCGGCGCGACGTGATTTCTGCGATGCACTCGCGCGCCCGGGCAAGCCACTGCGCGACGTCGAACTGCGCGCCGGGCGGCACTTCGCCGATCAGGTGATGCGGCACGCGCGCGCGCAGTTCCGCTGACGGCTTCGCGCTGAGCACATCGAGGCCCGCGTAGATCTGGAATGCATCCGCGCCGATGATCTCGCCGCCGATGCGCTCCGCGAGTTCCACGGCGAGCGCGCTTTTTCCGACGGCAGTCGGGCCGAGCAGGAAGAATGGAGCGCTGCTGGTTTCGTCGGGCACACGCTCCGTCTCGCGGGAAACGCGGGAGCATTCAATCTTGGATGTTGGACGTGCGGCAGAAAAAGCCGCTGCCGAAAAGATGCTTGGCACAGCGGAGCGGATCGCCATGCTCTGAAACAACCCCATGAGCGCAGCAATTCCATTGCGACCACAGATCAGCCCGAAAGTTCTTTCATTTTCCCGTGTTGGCCGCCCCATTCATCCTTCTTCATTCGTATTTCATCCTTCCTCTACCCCTCGCTCCCCGACGCCCGTCCGCGTTCTGACCGTTTCCGATGCGGCGGGCGCGGAAGCAATTTCCTTGCAGTGACACCGTGAGTCAACAGCAACCGCCACATCGATACTTCGTCAACGCCTACGTCGACTTCCTCTTCATCGGGGGACTGTCGATAATCGCCTATTTTGTCATTCGCCACTTTGGCATTCAGGACCGAAGTTATTGGGTCTATACGCTCTCCGGGGGCTTGGTATGGATCGGGAACTGGCCGCACTTTTCTGCGACGATCTATCGCCTGTATCGAAGTCGTGAAAACGTTAAGCAGTATCCGCTGACAGCGACCCTCGTTCC
>BJFP01000188.1 GCA_014189875.1 Verrucomicrobiota bacterium
CGCGAGCACCGTCTTCGCAAAAGTCGCGCGCTGCTCGCGCGGCGAATTGCAGCAGCGGGTGCGCCGATCGAGCGGGGAAGGGGAGGTGAATTCACGGGCGCGGAGCGTGTTCGCGGTGCGACGGGCGGACAAGGGCGAAGGCCATCCGTGGCGCGCTTGACTTCCCTCCTCACCTCCGCGCCAATCCGCGCCCCATGAAACTCCTCCTCACCCTCGCATTTTTCGCGGCGTCGCTCCCGCTCACCGCCGCCGATCCGCTGCCGGACAATCTCAAGCAGGGCAGCTTCGTCATCGGCTGCCAAGCATGGACGTTCAACCGCTTCTCCGTCTTCGAGGCCATCGAAAAGACCGCAGCCACCGGAGCAAAGACGATTGAATTTTTTCCCGGCCAGAAACTGTCCGCCGAGCAGAAGGATGTGAAGTTCAGTCACGACGCCACGCCCGAAGTGTGGGCGCAGGTGAAGGCGAAGCTCAAGGAGCACGGCATCACGCCAGTCGCGTACGGCGTCGTCAGCCTGTCGAAGGAAGAGGCTGCGTCGCGCAAGGTTTTTGAGTTCGCAAAGTTCTTCGGCATCCGCGTGGTCAACACCGAGTCCGTGGACGCGATTGATACCTTCGAGAAGCTGGTGAAGGAATACGACATCAAGGTCGGCTTCCACGATCATCCCAAGCGCGAGAAGAACCCCGAATACCGCATGTGGGATCCGAACTACATCCTCGAAG
Organism: Verrucomicrobiota bacterium; assembly: GCA_014189875.1. GTDB lineage: Bacteria > Verrucomicrobiota > Verrucomicrobiia > Chthoniobacterales > Chthoniobacteraceae > SXWH01. The sequence goes on from BJFP01000188.1 coordinate 724, forward strand.
TCTGCAAAGGCCGCGACGCGCGCATCGGCTCCTGCGCCGACACCGGTCACTGGGTCCGCAGCGGCCTGAAGCCCGTGGATGCGCTCCGCATTTTGAAGGGCCGCATCATGAGCAGCCACCTCAAGGATCTCGATGTCGCGCCGAACGGCCACGACGTGGTGTATGGCACCGGCGTGAGCGACGTGAAAGGCATCCTCGACGAATTCGCCGCGCAGGGCTTCACCGGCCCGATCTCGATCGAGTACGAATACAAGCAGGAGGACAACCTCGCCGAAGCGAAGCAGTGCATTGAGTTCGTCCGCGGCTACACGCCGAAGAAGTAACGGAAAGAATCTGTCGCTTTTCACCTGCGCGGCTCCGCGCTGAAAAGCGGCTCCCGAAAAATCTCCGCCGCAATCGCGCGGTCCCTGCGAAGAATCGCGGGGGCCGCGCGTGCGTTTTTCAGGCCGCCCGCCGCCTGAGTGCTGCCTGATGTTCCGGGGCCGTGCCCGAACCGCCGCCTGCGGCCCTCGCCAAATGCGCTGCGTTCATGCAGCCTCGCGCGATGCCGAATCACACCCGCCTGCTCACCCGCGCGATCAGCTTCGCGTCCGCGCTTGTGCTCGTGGTCGGCATCATCGTCGCCGCGCTGCTTGCCCTTCCGTATCGCTGGGATTGGAAGCCGGTATGGGAATACCGGCGGCTTCTTGCCGACGGCTGGCTCGCCACGCTCGGCATCTCTGCGATTGCGCTGCCGCTGAGCTGCGTGCTCGGGCTGCTGTTCGCGCTCGCGCGGCGTTCGGCGTTTCTGCCGCTGCGATATTTTTCCCGCATCTACGTCGAACTCACGCGCGGCGCGCCGCTGCTCGTGCAGATTTACCTCTATTTTTACGTCTTCGCGAACGCGCTCCATGTCCACGGCCGCTACGTCGTCGGGCCGCTCATCCTTGCGGCGTTCACCGGCGCGTACATCAGCGAAATCATCCGGGCGGGCATCGAGGGCATCGGCAAGTCGCAGCTCGAAACGGCGCGGGCCATCGGCCTCACCACGCGGCAGACCTACCGTTTCGTGATTTTTCCGCAGGCGATCCGGCAGATTCTTCCCGCGCTCGCCGGGCAGTTCGTGTCGCTCGTGAAGGACTCGTCGCTGCTCTCCGTCATCGCCGTCGCCGAGCTTGCGAATGCCGCGAGCAATGTGAATTCAAACACGCTCAAGCCGTTCGAGAGCTACCTGCCGCTCGCGCTCGGCTACCTCGTCATCACGCTGCCGATTTCGCTCTGGACGCAGTCGCTTGAGCAGCGTGCGAAATTCGACACCTGAGCGATGAAATTTGAACCGCAGATGAACGCGGAGGACCGCGGATGAAGAGGCGATGATTTCGCCGCTGAAGCATCCTTGCCGTCATCCGTCATCCGTCTTCGCGCATCCGTCTTTCCATTTTCCATCTGCGGAAATCTGCGTTCATCTGCGGTTTTCAAGAATGAATCGCCTTCACTGACCGATGCTCATCGCCTTCAACAAACCATTCGGCGTCCTCAGCCAGTTCACTGACGACGGATCGAAGCACCGCACGCTCGCGGCGTTTCAGTTTCCGAAGCACGCGTATCCGCTCGGCCGTCTCGATGCGGACAGCGAGGGCCTCCTGCTCCTCAGCGACGAGCCATTTCTGAACAAGAAACTCCTTGCGCCCGAGAACGCGCACAGCCGCACGTACTGGGCGCAGGTCGAACGCATCCCCACGCGCGAATCGCTCGATGAAATGCAGCGCGGCCTCGTGATCGGCGGGCATCGCACGCTTCCATGCCGGGCGTGGATGCTCTCTCCACAGCCCTTTGTGCCGCCGCGCGATCCGCCGATCCGCTTCCGCAAGAATGTCCCCGACTGCTGGATCGCGCTCTCGCTCATCGAGGGGAAAAATCACCAGGTCCGCCGCATGACCGCGGCCATCGGCCACCCGACGTTGCGGCTCATGCGCGTGCAGATCGGCGAACTCGAACTCAACGGCCTCGCCCCCGGCCAGTGGCGCGAACTCGGCCCCGGCGAGCGTGCGCGCGTCTTCGCAGGCCGCCCGCGATCGGATTCCGCACGCGTCAGCCGAGCTTGAGTTCGAGCTGGTTTTCCTGTGCGAGCGCCCACGCCTCGATTCCGCGGCGGCGCAGGTCCGCCGCGAATTCCGCGGCGAAGCCATGCACGGTGAGCACACGCTTCGGCTGCACGAGTTCGACGTAGCGCAGCAGTTCGTCGTAGTCCGCGTGATCGCTGAGCGGGAACGCCTCCTCGCAGCGCGACCGGTATTTCGCGCCGGGGTCGAGCGCCCAGCCGGTGAGGATCGCCGTGCGTCGCGCGCCGATCTTTTCGAGTTCCGCGGAGTTCGCCGCATTCGGCGGAAAGACGACCACATGGCCTTTCGCCGACGCTGCGCGGAAGCGCACGCTGCCGTCCGGAAATTCCGCGCACAGTTCGCGATGGATCTCCGTCATTTTCCAGACGGATTCGTGGAGCATCGGCGTGAGTCCCGCAGCGAGCACGATGCGTATGATCTCCTGCGCCTTGCCGAGCGAGTAGCCGAGCAGCACGGGCACTGCACCGGCGTCGAGGGTCTCGCGGCAAAAATTCACGATGCGTGCGGCGACCCCGGCGCGCGGCGGCATGACGTAGCGCGGCAGGCCGAAGGTCGTCTCCATCACGAGCGTGTCCGCGCGACGCCACTCGCAGCGCTCGGCGGTGAGGCCCGGCGCGAGCTTGAAGTCGCCCGTGTAGAGCAGCGATCCTGCGGCCGTTTCAAAAAAGATCTGCGCCGATCCGAGGATGTGCCCCGCGGGCAGCAGCGTCGCGCGCCCGGTGGCGAATTCACGCGTCTCGCCGAATGTCGCGATGTGCTCGGTACGATTGCCGCCGAGCCGCTCGCGCATGAAGCGCGCGGTCGCCGCAGTCATCAGCACTTCGCGATGCCTGGCGATGTGATCGCTGTGCGCGTGCGAGACGAATGCGAGCGGCTTCCCGCGATGCGGATCGAGCCACAGCCCGTGTTCCGGAAGGTGCAGTCCGCGCTGATGGAGGATCGTGATCAAGCGGCGCATTCTCGCCGATTTCCACGCTCCCGTGCAAATGGATCGCGTCCGAGTCTGCACGCGACGGCAGTCGCGGATCAGGGCTGGCCGCAGTATTTGAAAAGGAACATCTCGGCGTGGCCGTCGCGCAGGTAGAAACGCAGTGCACCGTCGTGGCCGACGAGGTCGGTCTTCACCGCGCGGCTCGCGCGGCGGCTGTGGATCTGGTGCAGGCCGAGGTGCGGGTCGTGGTAGATTTCACCCCACGCCTCCACCCGAAGCGCGGCGCGAGCCTTTGACATGAGCAAGTCGGCGAGCGGGTCGTGCTCGTAGTGTTCCCAACGCGGATGGAACTGCGCCTCGACCGTCGCGTAGTCCAGGCCCATCGCCTCCTCGATGAACGGCTCGGGCATTCCCGCATAGCTCGTCTTCACGATGGCGACACGCACGGTCGGATCGAATCCCTCCCGGCGGTTCAGCCGTGAAAGCGTGTTCACGGAAAGCAGCACCGAGCCGCACGGCGGGACGTCCAGTGTGATCCACACATGGTCCACGCGGTCCGGCGTGCTCGCGACTTCCAGTTCTGCCTTGGCGACCGTGCCGACGACGTGCGCATACATCGGGCCGCCGCTGGCAAAAATCTGGCAGACCCAGTCCTCGCGCGAGCGCTGGCGGTCACGATGGTGATTCGAGTCTGTCATGTGCTTTGAATGACAGCGCGGAGCATGCGCGGTGGAGCGTGACCTCCGGGCGCGCTTCGGTGGGCGGACTGCGCGCAAGTCTTGCATTCGGAAGCGCGCCCGGAGGTCGCGTTCCACCGCAGCAGACTGTGCCACGGATCACGCATCGCGCTTCGTGCCGGTCACGCTGCGTCCGCTGCGTCCTTTCACCGGCTTCTTCATTTTGTCGAGGTCCGTGCGGTGCTCGATCTTCGCGACGCGACCGTGCTTGAAATACATCTCGCGCACCTTCTCCAGCATCGCGTCGCGGCGGTCGTAGAGGCGCTTGAGCTTGCGCGGCTTCACCTTCGTGAGCGCGTAGGCGGTGATGATGGGCAGCGTGATCGTCGAGTCCGCGTAGCACACGACGCAGTCTGGGAGATTGTCGGGATCGATCTTGCCCCAGCTCACCGCCTCGGCGGGCGTCGCGCCACTCAGGCCGCCGGTGTCGGGGCGCGCATCGGTGCATTGCAGGAAGTAATCGTGTCCGCGTTCCTCGATGCCCATGACCTCCTGGATCTGCGGCTCGGTTTGCAGCATGAAATTTTTCGGCGACCCGCCGCCGAGGATGAACACCGACGACTTCTCGCCAGACGATTTCGCCGCATACACGATCGCCGCCGTCTGGTTCACGTCGCGGTTCACGTCCATGAGGAGCTTCGAGTCGCGCAGCGCCATCGCGGCGACGTTCATGCCGATGCTGGAATCTCCGGGCGACGAAGTGAAAATCGGCACGCCATAGTGATACGCCGCGCTCAGCACGCTCGTCTCCTTGATGCCGAGCTTCTTCTCCCGAGCCGCGACATACTTTCCGAGCAGGTAGTGGAATTCATCTGTCGCCATCGTCCGCTGGAACTCCGCGCCTTGGATCACCTCGCGCACAAACGCATCGGTATCCAGCAGCACGTCGTAGTCGAACAGCACGTCGTAAATCCGGATGATGCCCTCCTTGCGCAGCGTCACGTCATCGAGGAACGGCGAGCCCGCGTACATCTCCATGCCGAGCCCGTAGTGCATGTCGTGGTAGAGATTCGCGCCGGTCGAGATGATCCAGTCCACAAAGCCCGCCTTCATCAGCGGAATGATCGCCGCCTTGCCCAGCCCCGCGGGCGTGAGCGCGCCCGTGAGCGACATGCCCACGGTGCCGTTGCCCGCGACCATCTTCTGTGTGAAAAGCCGGCACGCCTCGGCGAGCCGCCCGCCGTTGTAGGCCTTGAAGGAATCATCCACGAGATCGGTGACCGTCCAGCCTTTGCCGATCGAGGTTGGGAGAAGACGGGGAAATTTTTTGTTCAGAGACATCGCCGTGCCGTGTAAGGCGCACGCGCGCGCGGGTCAATCGCGCGCGCGGTGTGCTGCTTTGTTTAACGTTGAAAATTAAGCGTTGAATGTTGGACGTTTGGCCCCGCGCAGCGGCGCAGCGATGTCTGGACGCGCATGCAAATTCGGACGGCGCCTGCGGTGGGCTTCACGCTCAACGGCCAACGTCCAACGCTCAACATTGAACGGAGAATGTGCCGCATGGATCGAACCATGGATCACGCGGGTGCAATGACGAACAGGGCGCGGGTTGCGCCCAATGCCGCGCGATGCCGCGCGCATACCGCTACGAAGTCACCTGCGATTCTCAGCGCGAGAAATCACCGCGCCGAAATCAGCGTTTCCGTTAGGAAGTCCTGCGGGTCGGGAGGGGAGCCTTCGGCTTTTCCTTCTTCGGCTTCTTGGTTTCTTTTTTGTGACTGTTGTTGCCTTTGGCCATAATGAGTTCGGGTTGAGTGTTGCCCATTTCCTACACCGCATTCACGGGGGATTACAACAGAAGACGTCGCCGGTTTTCCATTCCGCTTCCGATGTGGCGGACTTGGTCGGACTGTCCGGGTCAGGCCGACAGCGTGACTCGGAATGAATCACGGACAGCCTGAGCGTCTTTTCACGACGCCTTATCGCGCGTTCCAATAAATCTTCACGTTCTTCATCCCGCGCCCGGCTGCGACGATGTCGAGCTTCCCGTCACTATCCACATCCGCGATCGTGAGGCTGTAGCCGATCTCGATTTTCGGATCGAGATCCTGCGCGGTGAATTTCGGCTCCGGAGGTGCGGCGAATGACATGGTGGAGAGCAGCGCGATGAGTATGAGTATGTTTTTCATGGGCGTGGAAAATGAGGAGGCCCATCCTGCGGATCACTCGAAGAGAACCCACGGTGCTTTCGGGAATTTTTCACGCGCTGCCTCGCTCGCGCCGGTGTCACCGGCGAAGCCCCAATGCGCGACCTTCCACGCACCGTCCGCGTCGCGTGTCAGCAGCGCAAAGAAATCCAGTTCGAGCAGTTCGGCGGCATCCTGCTTCGTCGGCTTCTTGCCGTCCGTCGTCGCGACATTGCCTTGGAAGCGCGCCCACGACCCGCTTGCGCGCACGCCGCCGGTGAAAATCACCGGCTTGCCGATCTGCCCGGAAACCGGCTCGCGCATCGCGTCCATGATGGCCTTGCGCTCAGGGGTGCCGGCCTTCGGCTCACGCGCTTCGACGCGCTGGAGAACCGTGGTGAATTTCACCGCGGACGGATCTTTGAACGTGAGCTTGGCGTCGTTGTTGCGCTCCACCAGCTCGCCCGTTCCGATGAGCAGCCTGTCGCCGTCGAGCTTGTAAATTTGCTGCTCGGACTGGTCGCTGCCCTCGACGGTGTAGTCCCACGTCGCGCTGATGACCGGGCCTTTCATGCCGCCCTGAAGCGTGCCCCTCGCTCCGTGGGCCTCCTGCTTCGGCCGCCAAGTCTTCGTCCCGTTCACCGTGCCGCCATCCATCGTCAGCGCGATGCGCGTGGAATCCTTCGCAGTTTCCCTTTCAAAAAAAAGCGTCTGCGCTTCCGCCGCGGAGACGAGGCTGCCGAGCATGAGTGAAGCGGCGAAAAGGAGGTGTTTCATGATCGGGATTTCTTCACGGGATAAAAGACGACGGCCTCCGCGGGAAGGAAGAATTTGGAAATTCCCGGTGCTCCGCGCCGCATCGCCGGAAAGCGCAAAGACGGCATTTATTGCGTGGAAAAAGCGGAGGGTTTCTGGTGCGTTGACGCCATGAGCAAAACCTTCGCCCGTATCTTCATCGCCGCCATCCTGTTCGTCTCTGCCGCTTTTGCGGCAGACAAGGTCACATCCGAATACACGAGCACCGCGCGGAAAAAAGCGCTGAGCTACAAGGTATTCGAGGGCGATGGGTGCACGCAGGTGAGCCCCGGCCTCGGTGGATACCAGATCTCATATTCGGGCGGCGACGCACGGACTTGGGTGAATATCAAATACGGCAACACCGTGGTGGATCTCTACGGCGACAGCATGAGCCACGCGGGCGGGCAGTTTCCGAACAAGGCGAACGACACCGTCGAGTGGCGCGGCACCATCACCGCAAAGGGATTCCGGCCCTACGCCGTCATCTATCGGATCGACAGCACGAACCCCGACAACAACAAGCGCATCTCGCGGCTGCTCGTCATCAAGCTCGACGGCGCGAACTCCAAGATCATCGGACATACGCAGGGCGCAAAGGAAGACGCCGAAGCCAAGGCGCTCGCGGACGCGAACCGCTGATCGGTTTCCGGAAAAAGCCGCCGCACTTTTTTCATCAAGCGCCCTGCGGGTATGGCGGCGGCGTAAGACCGGAACCTTCATGCCCTCGGCCTGTGCCAGCTTCTTCGTGATCTTCGAGTAGCGGACGAGGAACCGGTCGCGCTTCTCGGTGTCGCTTTTCGGCACGGGCCGGAAGGGATTCGTGTGATGTGTGGGTGTTGGTATTGGGCACAGGGCTCATGGTGTTTGGGTTGCCCTATCCCGTGTCCAAAGAATTCGGTGGCGGCATAATTTTACCGGAACAAGGCATCCGCTGCCGCCCGGAACAAGGCCCAGCGTGCAGGCCTACGCCAGCTCCAGACCGCGCATCGTGCCCGTTGCGGAGGCA
>BJFP01000189.1 GCA_014189875.1 Verrucomicrobiota bacterium
CCGAGGCCGCTGCCTGCGGCCTTGGTCGTGAAGTAAGGCTCGAAAATTTTGCTCATCTCGGCCTCGGGGATTCCGCCGCCGGTGTCGGCGAATTTGATGCTCACAAAGCGGTCGTCCATGTCCGTGCGGATCCGCAGGATGCCGCCGCTCTTCATCGCTTGGAATGCGTTACGGATGACGTTGAAAAACGCCTGCTTGATCTGCGTGCGATCGAGTTCCAGCAGCGGAAGGTCGGAGCGCAGTTCGGTCTCTACGATGATGTTCCGGTCCGTCGTCTCGGCATTCAGAAAACGCACGCTCTCCTCGACGAGGTGGTTCACATTTTCGAGCCGCCGCTCCAGCCGCGCGGGGCGGATCGCGCCGAGGAACTGCCGGATGATTGTGTCGAGCCGCGCGATTTCCTCCTTCGCGACGTCCACGCTTTTCACGAGGTCCTTGCGCTGTGTCTCGGGCAGTTTCCGCAGGCGGCGCGCGAGGAGCTGGAGCTGGATGTTCAGCGAATTCAGCGGGTTTCCGATTTCGTGCGCGACCCCGGCGGCGAGCATCGTGAGCGCGTTCAGGCGTTCGCTCTGGATCGTCTCCTCGGTGCTCTTCCGGCTCTCCGTGATGTCGCGCAGGATCACCGCATAGCCGATAAGCTCCTGCTCGGAGGTGCCTTTCTTTTTCGCAGGTGATTTTTCCACGCGCAGCGGTGCGACGTAAAAATTCAGGAAGCGGTTCTGCGGGTAAAAAACTTCCATGTCGCGCGAGACGGATTTTTCCGACGTCGCGATGGCATTCCAATCGAGCCCGCGGAGCTGCTCGGCGAGCGGATGGCCCATCGCGGCGTCGCGCTCGATGCCGAAAAATCCGCACGCGGTGCGGTTCAGATATGTGATGCTGCCGGCGGGATCGGTGACGATGACGCCCTCGTGCAGTGCATCGAAAATCGTCTCGAAGAATCCCTTCTCATCCGCGAGCCGCACGACGTAATCGCGCACCTCCTCGGGCCGGACGCGGCCAAGGCGTTCGAGGAGCTTGTCGAGGAAACCGGAGTTCATGCGCGCCGTGCATAGCCGCACCTTCGCGGTTGCAAAAGCAAAAGGGCGGGCCCGCTTTCGCAGGCCCGCCCTCTGTGAGTTGTGTGAGACTTCGGCTTACGCTTACGCTTCGCCTTCGGTCTTCTTTTTCTTCGCGGCGCGCTTGGGCTTCGCTTCGCCTTCGGCTTTCGCTTCGGGTGCGGCTTCGGCGGCGGCTTCAGCCTTTGCGGGCTTCGCGGCCTTCGCTTTCGCGGCGGTCGGCTTGGCTTCGGGCACGATCACGGCGGGTTTGTCCACCCACTCGATGATCGCCATTTCGGCGGCATCGCTGCGGCGCATGCCGAGCTTCACGATGCGGGTGTAGCCGCCCTTGCGTGTGGCGTTCAGCGGTCCGATCTCGGTGAAGAGCTTGCGGACTGCGCCTTCGTTATGGCGGAGGTCGGCGAGGGCCATGCGACGCGAGTGCAGCGTGCCGGTCTTTGCCTTGGTGACGAGCTTCTCGACGAACGGGCGCACGGCCTTCGCTTTCGCGACGGTCGTTTTGATCTGCCCGTGATCGATCAGACTCACGGCCAGATTCGAGAGCAGCGCGTTGCGGTGCCCCTGCGTGCGGCCGAGTTTGACGGTTTTCTTTTGGTGACGCATTTGAGTTGTCTTCCTTTTTCTGAATTAGCCTTCGCTGGCTGGATTAGCCTTCGGTGGCGGGACGCACTTCGGCGGTAGTGATATCCACCAGGCCGGCCTCGAACTTCATGCCGAGTGACAGGCTGAGTCCAGTGAGCTTCTCCTTGATTTCGTTGAGCGACTTTTTGCCGAAGTTGCGATACTTCAGCATCTCCTGCTCGGACTTCTGTGCGAGCTGGCCGACGGTGGTGATGTTCGCGTTGTTGAGGCAGTTTGCCGCGCGGACGGAGAGTTCGATTTCGTTCACGGACATGTTCAGAAGCTTCTTCATCTTCTGGTTTTCCTGGTTCTGCGCGGGTGCCGTCTCGTCGAACGCCACGAGGGCCTCGTCGTAATTGTAGAAGGGCTCGATGTGCTTGCGCAGGATCGAGCTAGCCTCGATGAGCGCCTGCTTGGGATCGATGCGACCGTCGGTCCAGACCTCGATGTGCTTGCGGAGGATGCTCGATGCCTCGATGAGCGCCTGCTTGGGATCGATGCGGCCGTCGGTCCAGACTTCGACGATGAGCTTGTCGTAGTCGGTGCGTTGGCCGACGCGCGTGTTTTCGACGGCGTACTTCACGCGGGTGACGGGCGAGAAGATCGAGTCAATCGGGATCACGCCGATGGGCATGTCGGGATACTTGTTCTCGTCGCCGGTGGCGAAACCACGTCCGACGCGGACGGTGAGCTCGGCCTCGAACTTCGTTTTCTTGTCGAGCGTGCAGATAATCTGCTTGCGGTTTACAACTTCGACGCCGGTGACTTCCTGGATGTCGCCCGCGGTCACGTTGCCTTCCTTGTTCACGGAGATGGAAAGCGTGCGCGGCTCGTGGTCGGCGCACTTGAACTTCACCTGCTTCAAATTGAGGATGATGTCCGTCACGTCCTCGACGACGCCGGGCAGCGTCTGGAATTCGTGGTTCGCACCGGTGATTTTCACGTTAGTGATCGCGCCGCCTTCGACGGAGCTGAGCAGCACGCGGCGGAGCGCGTTGCCGATGGTGACGCCGTAACCGGCCTCGAAGGGCTCGGCCACAAATTTGGCGTAGTTGGATGTTGCAGTTGCCTCGTCTCTGACGGGCAGCTTGGGCAGTTCGAAACGGCCAAGACGTACGGACATGATGTTTTTTCTTTCTTTGAGTCGCTGGGTTTCCCTCGGCGCATGGCGGCCCGCGGTCTGACGATCGGGGCCCGAGGACCAACAGCGCGATGTAGTGTGCGCGGATTCGGAGGCCGGAGAAAAGCGGACGCCCACGGAAATGCAACCGCTATTTTCCAAACCGGCGATGGTGTCCCGAAGATCGAAAACGACTCTTTCTCCCGTACGAAACAAGACGGCGGTTGCGCAAGCACATTATTCCGTGCTACGCTGTCGGCATGAAAATGATCCTCGCCGAAGACATTGTGAGCGTGACGGACTTTGCCCGTGGCACCAAGGAACACCTCGCGGACATGGCGAAAAAACAGCGTCCGCGGGTGCTGACGCAGAATGGCAAGGCCGCCGCTGTGGTGCTGACCGTCGAAGCCTTCGACGAGATGGCGCATCAGGCCGAGGAGCATCGGCTGGATCTGGAACTGAAGGCGGCGCTGGAGGCATACGCGAAGGGAGATCGGGGTCGGCCGCTTGACGAAGCGTTCGCTGATCTGCGCAAGAAACATTTCCCAAAGAAGGCGGGCGTATGATCTATCGCGTGCGGTTGGCTGTCTCGGGCCACAAGTGCGTTGACGCGCAACTGGCTTGGTATCGGTCCGACGAGAAGCACGGTGGGGAGACGCTGGCTGAACGGTGGTTCGACGCATTGCATGTGGCCTTGGCGGGATTGAGCAGTCGTCCGACTTCCCATCGCCTTGCGCCTGAAAATGACCAGTGGCTTCCCGAACTTGAGATTCGCCAGATACTTTTCCGCCCTTGGAAATCTGGCGTCGGGTGGCGCGTGCTCTACACGATTGATGAGCGGAAGAAACTCGTGACTGTGCTGCAAATCCGCCACGAGCACCGGCGTCGGATGTTCGAGGCTGAGGATGAAGAATGACGCAGCGGAAGAACTTGTCGCTTGGCGCTAAATTTCCACGCCGGGCGTTTTCCCTGAATCGCCGCTTGGCAAGCGCGCGGAGACCGCTATTTTCGCCGCCCTTTAATTCGTCCGAACCCATCCGAAAACATACATGAACGTCGCATTTGAACCACTACCGAACTGTCTCGCGAACCTCAAAATCGAGGTGGATCCGCCAGACGTGCAGAAAAAAATGGGGGAGATCACGAGCCAGTACACGAAGCAGGCGAAGCTGCCCGGCTTCCGCCAGGGCAAGGCGCCGCGCTCGGTGGTGGAGAAGAAATTCCTGAAGGAAATCCACGAGGAAGTGACGCGCCAGGTGCTCAGCGATGCGTGCCGCGACGCGATCAAGGATCGCAATCTCCGCGTGCTCTCGCTCTCGGAGATCGAGGACGTGGAGTGGGGCGACGACAAGTCGCTGAAGTTCCGCGCGACGCTCGTGCTGCAGCCGGAATTCGACGTGCCGGACTACAAGGGCATCCCCGTGAGCGTGCCGAGCACCGAGGTGACGGAGGCGGACGTGGACGCATCCATCGAGAACCTGCGCGAGCAACAGGCGGATTTCCCGGATGTGACGCCTGCGCGCCCCGCAGCGATGGAAGACTACGTGGTGGTGGACTACGATGGCACGATCGAGGGCGAGCCCGTGCATGTGAAATTCCCGAAGGCAGGCAAGCCGCTTTCACACAACAAGGATTTCTGGATCATGATGACGGACGAGGCGTTCTTTCCCGGGTACTGCAAAAATCTCGTCGGCGCGAACACCGGCGAGACACGTGAGTTTGACGTCGAGGTGCCTGCGGATTTCCCGGTCGAGGGGATGCCCGGCAGCAAGATCCACTACAAAGTCACGCTCAAGGAACTGAAGGAGCGCGTGCTGCCCGAGGTGAACGATGAATTCGCCGCCAAGGTCCTCAAGGACAAGTCGCTCGCCGAACTGCGCACGCTCGCCCGCGAGGAACTCGTGCGGCAGAAGCAGCGCGAGGCTGACGCGGCGAAGCGGACCAGCGTGATGACGCATCTCACCTCGAAGGTGGAGTGCGAACTGCCGACGACCCTCGTGCGCCAGCAGACGCAGAGCATCCTCGACGACATCGTGAAGGAAAATCAGGAGCGCGGCGTGGCCGACGAAATCCTGCGCGAGCACGAGAAGGATCTCGTGGGCAGCGCCGCACAGAGCGCACGCGAGCGGATCAAGGGCACGTTCATTTTGCTCCGCATCGCGGAGAAGGAGAAGATCACCGCCACGGAAATGGACCTGCGCCGCCGCATCGCACAGATGGCAGCGCGTTCAAACATGACCTTCGACAAGATGGTGAAGGAACTCCAGAAGCGCGGCGTGATCGATCAGATCCGCGAGGAGCTGGTCACCGCGAAGGCGCTCGATTTTGTCGCGAGTCAGGCGGCTGTCAGCGCCGGTGCAGCCGAGGAGAAGAAGGAAGAGGCCGCGCCCGCTGAGCCGCAGAACCCTTGACCGTTTGCGCCCGAGGCACGATTGAAAAAGACAACATGATCATCCAACCCAACAGTCGCATCCAATCCCCGCAAGCAAACTGGCCGCTCGTCCCCGGCGTGTATGAGACGGACGCGCGCGGCGAACGCGGGCACAACGTCTTCGACCGGCTGCTGCGCGACCGCATCGTGTTCATCGGCACGGCGATTGATGACTGGATCGCAAACATCGTCATCGCGCAGCTTCTCTTCCTGCAGATGGATGACTCAAAAAAGGACATCCACATTTACATCAACAGCCCCGGCGGCAGCGTCACGGCGGGCCTTGCGATCTACGACACGATTCAGTTCGTCACACCCGACGTGAATACTTACTGCATCGGCATGGCGGCCTCGATGGGCGCGGTGCTGCTCTCCGCTGGCACGAAGGGCAAACGCTACGCACTGCCGAACAGCGACATCATGATCCACCAGGTGAGCGGCGGCGCGCAGGGGCAGGCGAGCGACGTGGAGCGCACCGTCGAGTACATGTTCAAGCTCAAGAAGCGGCTCATCAAGATCCTCTCGCATCACACCGGCCAGGACGAAAAGAAGGTCCACGACGACTCGGATCGCGACTACTACATGAGCGCCGAGGAAGCGAAGGCCTACGGGCTCGTGGACGAAGTGGTGAACTCTCGGAAGCAGGTTCCGAATTTCGCCGAGATGACGAAGCCAAAAAACGACTGATAACGGGAACGGATTTCGCTTATCGTTGGCAACAATGGCCCGCGCTTCCAATCTCACCATGTGCTCGTTCTGCGGCAAATCGCACGCAGAAGTGCGCAAGCTGATCGCAGGGCCGGGCGTTTACATCTGCGACTCGTGCATCAATGTCTGCAAGGGCATCCTCGACAAGGAACTCAACGAGGAAGCCAAGCGCACCAGCACGCAGCTCCGCGTGCCGAAGCCCGCGGAAATCCGCCGGCAGCTCGACAGCTACGTCATCGGCCAGGAATCCGCGAAGAAGACGCTCAGCGTCGCGGTGCACAACCACTACAAGCGCATCCTGCACAACAGCACCGTCGGCGGCACCATCGGCGGCGGCGATGATCCGCTCTCGGAGGTCGAGATTGACAAGAGCAACATCCTCCTCATCGGCCCGACCGGCAGCGGCAAGACGCTCATGGCGCGCACGCTCGCGCGCGTCCTCGACGTCCCCTTCTGTATCGCCGACGCGACCACGCTCACCGAGGCCGGCTACGTCGGCGAGGACGTGGAAAATATCATCCTGCGCCTGCTCCAGGCGTCGGACTACGACGTGAAGCGCGCCGAAATCGGCATCGTTTACATTGACGAGATTGATAAGATCGGACGCAAGACCGAGAACGTGAGCATCACGCGCGACGTGAGCGGCGAAGGCGTGCAGCAGGCGCTCTTGAAAATCCTCGAAGGCACGACGTGCAACGTCCCCCCGCAGGGCGGACGCAAGCATCCGCAGCAGGAATACATCCAGGTCTCGACGGAAAAAATCCTCTTCATCTGCGGCGGCGCATTCGTCGGCATGGACAGGATCATCGAAAAGCGCCGGGGGAAAAAGACCCTCGGGTTCAGCATGGCGCAGAAGAGCGAGCAGGACGTGCGCGAGGCGGAAATTCCCCCGAGCGAATTGCTCCGCCACTGCGAACCCGAGGACATGCTGCGCTTCGGGATGATCCCCGAGTTTGTCGGCCGCCTCCCCGTCGTCACAGCGCTCGATCCGCTCTCCGAAGACGAACTCGTCTCGATTCTCACCGAGCCGAAGAACGCCCTCGTGAAGCAGTACACGAAGCTCATGTCCATGGAAGGCGTCCACCTCTCTATCACCAAGGACGCCTTGCGCGCCTTCGCCGAGCAGGCCGTCAAGCGTGGCACCGGCGCACGCGCCCTGCGCTCGATATTCGAGAAAGTCATGCGCGACGTGATGTATGAAGTCCCCGGCAGCAACATCGAGGAAGTGACCGTCAACCGCGCAGTCATCGAAGGGAAGAAGACCCCGATCCTCCGACGGAAGCAGGACAAGGACGCTGCGTGATGGGATTCTCGGTTCTCGATTGCGAGATTCCCGATTCCCAATCCGCTCGCAGATTGCCATCGCCGCATTTTTCGGTTCCCATCCGCTGCTTTGTCATCTAAACGGCAGCGCGCTCCACGGAGAGGCTGACCAAACGAAAATCGCCGCGCCCATTCATGAAAAAAGCACTCATCACTGGAATCACCGGACAGGACGGCAGCTACCTCGCCGACTTGCTCATCGAAAAAGGCTACGAAGTCCACGGCATCATCCGCCGCGCCTCGTCGTTTAACACCTCGCGTATCGATCACCTTTACCAGGACCCGCACATCAGCGGCGTGCGCCTCTTCCTCCACCACGGCGACCTCTGCGATTCGCTGAACCTCACGCGCCTCATTGACCGCATCGGCCCCGAGGAAATCTACCACCTCGGCGCGCAGAGCCACGTCCGCGTCAGCTACGACATCCCCGAGAACACCGGCGACATCACCGCGCTCGGCACCATCCGCATCCTCGAAGCGCTCCGCGAGTCCCGCGTGCAGGCCCGCTTCTATCAGGCGTCCTCGTCGGAAATGTTTGGAAAAGTGCAGGCCGTCCCGCAGACGGAGACGACCCCATTTTGGCCCCGCTCGCCCTACGCCGTCGCGAAAGTGTACGCCTACTGGGCCACCGTGAACTACCGCGAGAGCTACGGCATGCACGCGAGCAACGGCATCCTCTTCAACCACGAGAGCCCGCGCCGCGGCGAGACATTCGTCACCCGCAAAATCACGCGCGCCGTCGCCCGCATCAAGCTCGGCATCCAGAAAGACCTCTACCTCGGCAATCTCGACGCCAAGCGCGACTGGGGCTTCGCCAAGGAATTCGTCGAAGGCATGTGGCGCATGTTGCAGCAGGACACGCCCGACGACTACGTCCTCGCGACGAACGAAACGCACACCGTCCGCGAATTCTGCGAAGTCGCCTTCGCGCACGTCGGCCTCGAGTGGCAGCAGTTCGTGAAATTCGACGCCCGCTACGAGCGCCCCGCCGAGGTGGACCTCCTCATCGGCGACTACGCCAAGGCCAAGCGCGTCCTCGGCTGGGAGCCCAAGGTGAAATTCCGCGAGCTCGTGCAGATCATGGTGGACGCCGACCTCGACGCCGCGAAGCACGAGCACCGCTGA
>BJFP01000190.1 GCA_014189875.1 Verrucomicrobiota bacterium
ACATGCCCCGGCAGTTCGATGACCTCGTCCGCGTGGATCATTTTCCTCGCACCATCCGCCCCGATGATCACCGCGTGGGTCGCGCTGCTCCGCGAAGGCAGGTCGCGGATGAGGACCACCGATTCCTTCGTGTCCACATTTTCGAGGGTGACCTGCGACACATCGGAAAAGATGCCGTGCTTGTCCGCCTTCACCTCGTGCTTCACTGCGGCGATGCGATACGGCAGGCCCTTCAGCACCGCGCCCTGCTGCAGCTCCTCGGTGCCTGGCGAGTCGAGGTGTTCGATGCGCGCCTTGCCATCCTTCACCTCGCGCAGGAGCACCGGCACGCGCACTTCGTTGAATTCCTTCATCACGATGCCCTCGAGAATCCCCGGCACCGAATTTGGATCGAGCGGGTTCGTGCCGGCGATATATTCCTCGCGGTTTGAGAATCCGTCGCGATCCGAATCCGCATCGAGCATCGCGGGATCCTTCGGGTCGAGCCCGTGGCGTTTGCACCAAGCCTCGAACTTCACGCTTTCCTCCTCGGAAAATGCAGCCAGCGGACGGCCTCCGAACGTCATGTCCGGCAGCGCGACCGGCGCGGACAGGGGCTCTGCGGGCGCGGGCAACTGCGGCACTCTCTCGGTCGAGGTCACATTATTCCGATCGCAGCCCGCGAGCCACAGCGGGAACGCGAGCGCAAGCATCACACGGGAGGTTCTCTTCATCCGCGCACTGTATGCACGCAGCGCCGCGAGCCAACGGGAAATGCGCCCGCGCGCCGGCGACGATGCAGCGGCGAAGCGATCCACGGAACACACGGAAGCCGCGGCCCCACGCCTTTACGCTGTAATGCTGTAACGCTGCGCTGAGGCACGGAAGACTCAGAGCGCCTTCACCGCGTCCACGACGGCCTGCGGGGTGATGCCGAGGACTTCCATCACTTTTCCGCCGGGGGCGCTGAGGCCGAAGCGATCGATCCCGATCACTTTGCCGTCGAGGCCGACGTATTTCCACCAGAGACCGGAGACGCCTGCCTCGATGGCGACGCGCTTGCGGCATGAGGGAGGAAGCACTTCGTCGCGGTATGCCTGTGGCTGCTGATCGAAACGGTAGAAGCTCGGGATGCTCACGACGCGGACGCCTGCGCCGAGCGTCTTTGCGGCGGCGACTGCGTGCTGCACTTCGCTGCCGGCGCTCACGAGGATGGCTTCGAGTTTGCCGGTTTCCTTCACGGCGATGTAGCCGCCCTTGAGCACGCCTTCGCGGCGCGTCTGCACGGGGATGTCGTTCAGATTTGCGACGGCCTGGCGCGTGAGCGAGAGGAGCGTGGGGCCTGTGGTGCGCTGCATCGCGGCGGCGAATGCGCCCGCGGTCTCCTCGGGATCGGCGGGGCGGATCACGTCGAGATTCGGGATGACGCGCAGGCCGCTCACGGTCTCGACGGGCTGGTGCGTGGGGCCGTCCTCGCCCACGCCGACGCTGTCGTGTGTGAAAATGTAGAGCGTCGGCAGACCGCTGAGCGCGGCGATGCGAATCGAGCCGCGGCAGTAGTCGGCGAAGACGAGGAACGTCGCGCCGCTCGCGCGGAAGATGCCGTCATACGCGATGCCGTTCATGATGCCGCACATGCCGTGCTCGCGGATGCCGAAGCGGAGGTTGCGACCGCCCCAGTTCGCCGGGCCGAAGTCCTTGCTCGATGCGATGTAGTTCAGCGTGGAGCCGTGGAGGTCGGCGCTGCCGGAGATGAGATTCGGCACTGCGGCGGCGACGGGCTGGAGCACGTCCTTGCCAGCGGCGCGCGTCGCGAGCTTCGCGTCGGCGGGGAACACGGGGATCTTCGAGAGCAGGTCGGCGGCGATTTTTCCAGAGACATACGAGTCGAGTTCCGTCGCGAGCGCGGGGTTCTCGGTTTTCCATGCGTTGAAAGTGGCCGTCCACTCCGCGTGCTTCGCGGCGAGTGACTTCGCGTGCCCGGCAAAATATGCGCGCGTCTCGGCACTCACGAAGAAATGTTCCGCAGGGAGGCCGAGGCCCTTGCGCGCGCCATCAATGAACTTCGCGCCGCCCTCGCCGTGCGCCTTCGCGGTGCCGGCGACTTCGGGGATGCCTTTTCCGATGAGCGTCTTCGCGATGATGAGTTGCGGCTTGCCGGTCGCGGCCTTCGCCTTTTCAAACGCTGCGAGGAATGCGCCGAGGTCGTTGCCATCAATCGTCTGAACGCCCCACTCGATCGCCTCGAAACGCTTCGCCGCATTTTCGCTCTGCGTGGCGTCGGCCATCGCATCGAGTGTCACGTCGTTGGAGTCGTAAATGAGGATCAGGTTGTCCAATTTGAAATGCCCGGCGAACGCCGCGGCCTCCATCGCCACGCCCTCCTGCATGCAGCCGTCACCCGCGAGTGCCACGATGTGGTTGTCGAAAATCGCGTGCTTCGCCGTGTTGAATTTTGCAGCCGCCATTTTCTGCGACACTGCGTAGCCGACTGCATTCGAGACGCCCTGGCCGAGCGGGCCGGTCGTCGCCTCGACGCCTGCCGTCTCATGGAATTCCGGATGCCCCGGCGTGTGGGAGCCGAGCACGCGGAAATTTTTCACCTGCCCGTGGTCCACGCTCGCGTAGCCGCTGAGGTGCAGCCACGAGTAGAGGAACATCGAGCCATGTCCGGCGCTGAGGACAAAGCGGTCGCGGTTCAGCCATTTCGGCTCCGCCGGATTGTGCGAGAGCGCGTGGCCGTAGAGCACCGCGCCGATTTCCGCGCAGCCGAGCGGCAGGCCGAGATGCCCCGACGAGCAGGCGTGAACGGCATCCATTGCGAGACCGCGAGCTTCGTTTGCTGCGCGGGAAAGGGCTTCGGTATTCAGTGCGGACATGGTCGTTAAGTCGTGTAAGCGTTCGGTTTCGTTGTGTGAAAAAGAGCGCGCACAGTAAGGGCCGAACCCCGGCAGTCAAGAGTGCAGGACGACGGGTGGTGGCTCAGTTTGGAAATAGATGAAGCAGGAAGCCATGAACCCACGAAGGAGATTTCCTGATTTCATGGCTTCCTGCTTCAAAATGAGCCAGCACCGGACGACGCATACCCACCGTAGCTGCGCTTGTAAAAGCGCAGGCTGATCCCTGCATCGCGGATGAAAAGCATGCCCGCGCTTTCACAAGCGCGGCTACAAGCAGCCGCTCAGTCTGCGATAGTGGCTTCGACTGCGGTGTCCGTCCTGCACTCAAACGCGCGATCGCGACGAACCACTTTCGCCGACCGCGGAAATCGCAGGCGCTACGATCGCTTCGGATCGAATGCGCGGCGCAGCGAGTCGGCGAGGAGGTTCAGCGCGAGGACGAGGATGAAGAGCGCGATGCCGGCGGCGGTGAGATTCCACCACACGAGCGGGTCGCGGCTGAGTTCGCTGCGTCCGCCGTCAATCATGTTGCCCCAGCTCGGCGTGCCGACGGGCGAGCCGACGCCGAGGTAGCCGAGCGTCGCCTCGGCGAGCACGACGCCGCTGAAGCCGAGGACGGCATTGATGATGACGAGGTGCATCACATTCGGAAGAACATGGCGTGAAATGATCTGCCAGTGGCTCTGCCCGAGCGCGCGCGCGGCCATCACGTAGGTGCGCTCGCTCTGGCGCATCGTCTCGCCGCGGATGAGGCGGCACAGGCCGACCCAGCCGGTGATGCCGAGCGCGAGCGACATCTGCCACAGACCCTTGTCGAGCACCATGATGATGGCGATGAGCAGCAGGATCTGCGGGATCGCGGCGAGCGTGCTGTAGATGTATTGGATCGCGTCGTCCACGCGGCGGCGGAAGTAGCCGGCGCACAGCCCGGCGAGCGTGCCGAGCGGGATGTAGATGAGGCTGGTGAGGCCGCCGATGATGAGCGCGGTGCTGCATCCCTTGAGTGTCTCAATGAGCACGTCCTTGCCGAGCGCGTCGGTCCCGAGGAGGTGGCGACCGCGCAGCGGCGTGGGATCCACGGAGGAGAGAAGGTGCGACTCCATCGGCGCGCTGTACGTTTTCTCCGACGGGATGCGGGCGGCGAAGAGCACATCAATCACGCTGCGGCTCCCGCCTTTTCCTCCCGGAATGTGGATGACCTCGAGCGCTCCGATGAACAAATAGATGCAGGTGACAATGAGCGCGGCCATGCCGATCTTGTCCCCGCGGAAGCGCCGCCACGCGCGCTGCCATCGCTCGTGGTGGCTGCCGCTCCAGAGCACCCACGCGACCAGCGCAAAGCCGAGCAGCGTGATGCAGTTCCGCGCAAGCCAGTGGTTGAAAAATGCGCCCATGTGTTAGCTGAGGCGGATGCGCGGATCGGCGAACGCGTAGAGCACGTCCGTGAGCGTGAGTGCGAAAAGGTAGAGCAGTGCGCCGAGGAAAACGCACGCCATCACGACCGGCTGGTCGCTCTGCTGGATGGCGAGGAAGAGCTGGTTCCCCAGGCCGGGAATGCCGAAGAAGCTCTCGATGAGCAGCGAGCCCATGATGAGCGCGGGCAGGTGGCCGACGGTGAGGGTGATGATGGCGATGAGGCCGTTTTTCAGGACGTGCTTCGTGAGCACGCGCATGTTGCCCACGCCCTTCGCGAGCGCGGTGCGCACGTAGTCCTGCGCGATTTCCTCGAGGAAGACCGCGCGGAACATGCGTCCGTCGTAGCCGAGGTTCGACACCGCGAGGATCGTGATCGGCAGCACGAGGAACTTCAGCGTCTCCAGCCCGCGGAACTCGAACCCGAATGCGGGAAAATAATTCAACTGAAGCGCCAGGACGGCCTGGCAGACGATGATGTACACGACCGTCGGCACGCTCATCAGCGCGACACAGAAAAATGTGATCGCCCGGTCCACGCGCGACTGGCGGACGAAGACCTGGTAGAGCGCGAGGCCGAGCGCGGCGAGGATGCCGACGATGAAGCCCGGGATCGTTACGAGCAGGGTCGGCAGCGCACCCTTCGCAAAGGTGTCGCTGATGCTGCGCCCGGTCTTCCACGACTCGCCGAAGTCCAGAGTGACGACACTTTTCAAATATCTCCCGAACTGCTCGGGCATCGGGCGGTCGAGGCCGTGCTTCTCCTTGAAGGCCGTAATGGCGTGGCTCGGGGCCTTCTGCCCGAGCGCGAGCTTCGCAATGGTGTCCGGCTTTTGCAGGCCGCGGAAAAGGAAGAACGTGATGATGAGCACGCCGAGGAGAATCGGCACGGCGTAGAGCACGCGGCGGAGGATGTAGCTAAGCATTGCGCCTCCTGTTCCAGCGCACGGCATAGACGGTGCCGCCGAGCAGCAGCGCGCCGCCGATGCCGAGCGGCCACAGCGGACGGTGGTTCCACTCCTTGCGCAGCTTTTCGCGAAGTTCGGTGTCCACGACGAGGTATTTGATGCCGCCTTCGAGCATGAGGTTGTTATGAGTGCGCCGCGCCCACGGCTGCACGACGGTGTAGAATTCCTTGTTGAACGTCGGGATGACCGGCATGTCCTCGGCAAGCATCTCATTCATCTTGCGAATGATTTCGAGCCGATCAGGCGTGTTTTCCATCACGGACATCTGCTCGTAGAGCTTGTCAAATTCGGGGTTCTTGTAGCGCACGTAGTTCTTTCCGGCGGGCGGGATGTTCTTGGAATAGAAGAGGAAAAAATAGTTCTCCGGATCTGGATAGTCCGCTCCCCAGCCGGCACTGGTGGAAATCTGGAAGCTGCCCTCGTCCTGCTTGTCCATGAGCCGCGCAAACGTGCTCTCGCTCACCTTCACCTTGATCCCGAGCGCCTCGAAATATCGCTGGTCATACTCGGAGCGCTGGCGGTCCTCGCTGCCGCTCGAGACCGCATCAATGGTCAGTTCGAGCTGCTTGCCGTTCCCGTCGCGGCCGTTCGGGTAGCCTGCCTCCGCGAGGAGCTGGCGTCCGCGCTCAAGGTTGAAGCTGTACGGATTTTTCCGCTCACGCTCGAAACCAAAGATGCCTGGCGGGATGACCTGCGTGGCGACGGGCGCGACGCCGTTATAGAAAATTTCCGAGTACGTTTTCGGGTCGTACGCGCACGAGAGCGCCTGCCGCAGCTTCTTGTTTTTCCCGATCACGGGATTCTCCATGTTGAACGCGATCCAAAACGTGCTCGGCTCGGCGTCGCGCTCGAGGTGCATCCCGCGCGCCGCATATTTCGGCGCGAGCCCGCGCTCCGCCGTGAGCAGGGCCGCGAAGCTGTCCTTGTTCGCCGCCATGCCATCGAGGTAGCCCTGCCGCGTGAGCACGAAGATCGGGATGTTTTCCCGCATGATCGAGAAGCTCACCTCGTCAATGAACGGCAGCGGTTTTCCCGCGAGCGTCTTCAGCCACTCGGCCTTCTCCGGCGGGAAGCCATCGCTCGGGAACACCGTCGTCTTGTAGCCCTCGACACGCTCCAGCCGCACGCGCTGGCGCGGGATGTATTCCGCCACCCGGTATGCGCCGTGGCCGACCGCCTTGAACTTGCGGAAGTCATCGTGAAGCTTCCCGTCGTGCATCTGGCCGTCGTAATATTCCACCGCCTCGCGAGCCACCGGAGTCGTCGCGTGCATGGCCATCCAATAGACGAGCTGCGGAAACGGCCGCTTGAGGTGGACACGAAAGCTATAGCGATCGACCACTTCGACGCCCTCCAGCTTCCGCCCGTAATCGTATTTCGGAATCGGCTTCCCTGCCTTTTCCGCAGCCTTCGCCGCCGCCTCGGCCTCCGCATTCCGCTCGATCATCCCCACGACTGATTCGCCGATCGGCCCGACGAAAGGCGACTCCACCTTCGGATCGCAGATGCGCTGCCAGGCGAAGTGGACATCCTCCGCGATCACCTCGCGTCCTTTCCCGCCGGAAAAACACACGTCGTCGTGAAAATGGATGCCCTGCTTCAGGCGGCAGAGGTAGCTGATTTTCCCCTCGGGCGAGACCTCCTTCTTCGGCAGCTCCGCGAGCATCCCCGGGATGACCTCGTAGGGTTCCGTCTTGAAAGGATGGTAATCCACCAGCGTGTCATACACCGGCTCCATCGCGCGGCGGCTCATCTGGTCGTAGGCAAACTGCGGATCGAACGAACGCGGATCCTCAGACATCACCCCGTAGCGCACGACCCACGGCGAACCGTCCGCGCGCTTCTCGTGCAGCGGCTTCGGGTGCGGATTGGAATCGCAGCCGCACATCACGGCGGCGGCAAACAGGCTGAGGGCTATCGCTGGGCGGCGAGACATCGGCGCTGGCTCTAGCGTGTCACGACGCGGATCGGCAACACCGAATCGCGCACAACGCGCGATCAGGATTTTTTCTGCAAGGCCTTCAGCGCATCGCGCAATTCGGCGGCGCGCTCGTATTTTTCATCCTCCACCGCGCGCTCCAGTTCGCGGTTCAGTTTTTCCACGGGCGTCATCGGCTTCAGCTTGCGGAGTTCCGTCAGCCACTCGCCGAGGCTCTTGATTTCCGAGGCATCCGCCTCGCCGTCGCGGTTGTGGTCCTTCACGAATTTCCCGATCGCCGCGATGCCCTTTTCGACGAGTTTGATCGCCGCGTCCACGTCGTCCTTCTCGATCGCGAGGTTCGCCTTAGCGCGCGTGTTCATCATCATCACGTAGGGCCGGAACTGCTGCACTGACCACGCGGACTCGTCGTCCGCCGCGTACTTTGCGACAAACGTAAACATGTCGAGGTTCCGCTTCGTGTCGCGGATCACGCCCTGCCAGTCGCCGAGCTGAAACAGTGCGAGGTAGCGGTGGTAATATTGCACGCCCTCCGCCTGGAGTTCGCCCACTTCGTCCTCGCTCAGTTCAAAGTCCGCGCCAGTCTGCTCCGCGCGCTCCGTCTGGTGCTCCAGCTCGGTCTCCACACCGTGCGGTTCGCGGCCGTCAGGCCGGCCGTTCATCTCCATCTGGAGCACGCCCATGTCCAGCCGCAGTTGCAGCTTCTCGCGGCCATCGCTGCCGGTGATTTTACGCACTTGGAGCTGCCCCGGCTCGTAAGGCCAGTCGCGCAGCAAATCGCTCAGATCAAAACTCATTGTGCGCGACTATCGGAAGCAACCGCCGCATGTCAACGTGAGCCGGAGATTTCCGCACGGCGGATGCATCGAAGGTTGCGGCGTCGCCAGCGGAGCGTCCGGAGCTGCAGACAGGATTGTCTGCGCTACATGCCCGCGCCGATGATCCGCGTCACGCGCGGGCGCGGGGCGGACACCGGCTCGGCCCAATTCCACAGCTTCCCGGCGGCAGGCACACGAATCGCACTCGGGCGCGGTGCGACCACAGGCACGCGTTCGCGGACTTCATCCGCATCTGAGTCCCCGCCGCTCCACACAGGCATGGACACGGCGACACTCGCAGCTTTTCCAGTGCGGTGCGAAGTCTGCACCGCCGCGCCGCGCGACGACGGCGGCGCGGTGATGATCAC
>BJFP01000191.1 GCA_014189875.1 Verrucomicrobiota bacterium
CGTCCACCCAGGGGCGGATGTGGCGGGTGGTGTGGAGGCGCAGGCCGGGGATGGTGCGCGCGGCTTCGTCGGCGACGTGTTCGTTTTCCTCGGGCTCGAGGGAGCAGGTGGAATAGACGAGCGTGCCGCCGCTTTTCAAAAGCCCGGCGCAGCGGCGCAGGAGCGCGAGCTGTTGCGCGGGCATGCGGAGAAAATCTTCCTCGCTCAACCGCCAGCGCACATCCACGCGGCGGCGGATGACGCCAGTGTTGCTGCACGGCGCGTCCACGAGGATGCGATCAAAACTGCGTGGTGCGAGTTCGTCGGATTCCTTCATCGTGTCGAGGACGAGCGCGCGGACGTTTGTCGTGCCGAGGCGTTCGCAATTTTCGCGGAGGCGCGCGACGCGGCTTTCCCACAGGTCGCTGGCGATGATGCGGCCTTCGTTGCGCATGAGCGCGGAAATGTAGGTGGTCTTGCCGCCGGGCGCGGCGCAGGCGTCGAGGACGGTGTCGCCGGGCTGCGGATCGAGCATGTCGCAGGCGGCGAGTGTGCTCGGATCCTGGACGTAGCAGAGGCCGCGTTCGAGCCAGTCAGCCGGGATGCGCGGGGCGCGGAGCGCGAGCGGGTGGAAGGGATGCGGCTCGGCACCGGGCAGCGACGCGAGGAGTTCGTCGCGCGTGGTGCGGAGGGTGTTTGCGCGGAGGAGGACGGGCGCGGGGGTGTTGTTCCATTCGGCCAGCGCGAGCGCGGCGTCGGCACCGAAATTTGACGTCCATTTTTCCAGCAAAAAATCGGGATGGCTCGCGCGGACGGGGAGCGGTGCGGTGGCGAGCGCGGACTGCAAAGAATCGCGCTCGCGGTCGGCGCGGCGGAGGATGGCGTTCACGAGTCCGCCGGCACGGCGTGAGAGGGAGACGGTCTCCTTCACGATGGCAAAGGCGGGCATGCGCGTGTGGAAAAGCTGGTAGAGCCCGAGGCGGAGGACGGCGCGCGTGTCGTCGTCCACCTCGCCACCACCATCTCGCAGGCGGGCGATGAGGAAATCGAGTTCGCTCAGCCGGCGCAGGACGCCGTAGTAAAGTTCGGTGACGAGCGCGCGGTCGCGGTCGGAGAGCTTCGAAGCGGCGAGCTTTTCGTGCAGCAGTTCGTCCGCGTGCGGGCGCTTGCGCTCCCACTCGGCGAGCAGGCGGTGTGCGGTGGAACGGGCGTTGGCAGCCACGGAAATTTCTCCCGCAGCTAGCGACGCACCTTTTTCTGAAGCCCGGCGACCATCGCGCGGACGTGCGGGTATTTCTGCCGCGGGATGAGCACTGCGAGGCTGGTCGGGTAGCTTCCGAGCTGCAAAATCTCGATCTCCACGTAGCGCACACCCCACGCGTTCATCTCGGGGCGCGTGGCCTTGTAGATGTCGATCGTGTAGCGCCCCACGAGCGCGCTGCCGTAGTCCTCGACGATGTATTCATCGCCCGTGGCCAGGATCCGGAAGCGCGTGCCCGCGGGCAGCCAGCTCCAGTCCGCTGCGGCGCTGTGCGTGGGCTTGAGGTAGCCGCCGACCGCCGTCGCGCGCCCGCCGGGTTCGCTGTGATGATACGCCGTCGTGCGGACATACATCCGGCGCGAGGCCGTGGTGCTGATCGGCCGTTCGGGCCGGACCGCGAGGGTTTGCAGACGTTCGGGCTTCGCGCCGGGCTTCGCGCCGGTGCCCGTTCCGGTGCAGGCCGCGAGCGCGGAGGCGGCGGCGAGGACGATCGTGCGGAGTATGGCCGGGGTTTTCATCAGGGAACCCGGTTGTTTACCGGAAAGGGAGGGAGCGTGGGAACAGAAAAGGATGGGACGGCGGACGTTCCGCGCAGCGATATCGCGAAGCGCGTTCCCATTCGCAACGCGCTTGCGGCGGGCCGAACGTCCAACGTCCAACGCCGGAGGCTGGCCGGCGTCACAGCGGACGTCCTCAACGCAGGAAGCGGCCGAGGTTCTCCTGCTCCCACTCCTGCGAGCGACGATAGTGGCGGAAGCGGCGCTCCTTTTTCAGAAAGCCCTCGTGATGCACGATGCGTCGGCCCGCGCGGTCGTGCCGGTCGGGCACCACGGCGTGCAGCATTTCGTGGAAGACGACGTATTCGAGAAACCACGTCGGCACAAACTGCCGGTCCAGCAGCGGGTGGATGCGGATCATCCGATCCTCCTCCTGGATGCTGCCAAAGACGATGTAACTTCTTGGCCGCTCGCGGCGGCGGCGACCCCAGATGATCGTGTATTCGCGGAGACGGTTGCGAAAATAACGTGCGTTCAGCTTGTCGAAGATCGCACGGAGGTCGAACCAGCGGCCCTCCGAGGCGAACTCGAACTGCCGCTGGAATGGCGTGCGGATCGTCGCGAGGTGGCGCTTTCGCGAGCGGGCAGCGGGCCGGGTTGCGGTGCGTTTCCTTCCGCGGGCGGTGGGTTTTCGGGCAGTCTGGCGCTTGCTCATGGCGTGCATTGGACACGCAAACCACGGGCACGTTCACTCCCGGCGCAAACGACTATATCTCGGGCTGAATTGATTTTTCCAGCTCGCCCAAAAGCTGCTCCAAACGGGCCACGCGAGTGCGGAGTTTATGGAGGCTATGGATCTGCGCGACCTGCTCCTTCCACTCGCGTGCGGGAACCGCCGGGCTGCCCATGTAGATCTGTTTCACGGCGAGCGTCTTGCTCACGCCGGCCTGTGCGCCGACGATCACGCCGTCGCCGATCTCCACATGCCCGACTGTGCCGACCTGTCCCGCGAGGGTGACGTAATCGCCGATTTTCGTGCTCCCCGAGACGCCGACGAACGCGCACAGGATGCAATGTTTTCCGATGACGACGTTGTGGCCAATTTGCACAAGGTTATCAATTTTCGTCCCCTCACCGATCCACGTCCGCCCGAAGCGCGCGCGGTCCACGGTGGAGTTCGCGCCGATCTCGACGTCGTCGTCCACCTGCACGATTCCGATTTGCGGGATTTTCACGTGCCGTCCGTCTTGCAGCTCAAAGCCGAAGCCGTCGCCGCCAAGCACCGCGCCACTGTGCAGGATGACGCGGCTGCCGATTTTGCAGCGGAAGCCGATCATCACGCGCGGATGGATGAGGCAGCCGCCGCCGATCTGTGCCTCGTGCCCGATGTAGCTGTGCGCGCCGACGACGGTCCCGTCGCCAATGGACGCGCCTGCCTCGATCACCGCATGCGGCTGGATGCTCACGCCTGCGCCGAGCCTCACCCCCGGTGCGAGGACCGCGGTGGGATGCACGCCCGGTGCGAAATGCACGGGCGGCGGCGCGAATTTTTCGATGACCTTGGAAAATGCGAGCGTCGGGTTTTCGCAGCGGATGCACGCTGCGGGAACCTCCTCGGCGAATCCGAGCGGCACGAGGGCGACGGTGGCCTTCGACGCACGGAGCTTCAAAAGGTATTTCGGATTTCCGAAAAAAGTGACCTCGCCCGGCAGTGCCTCGGCGAGTGCGGCGGCGCCGGAAATCTTCGCCGAACCGTCGGCCCCGGAAGCAAGCTGGCCGCCAACGAGGGCGGCCAGCTCTGAAACGGTCATCTCCACGATGGGCTTACTTCTTGGGCTTTTTCGGATCCGCAGGCTTCTCGGGCTCGGCGGAAGCTTTCGGGCGCGTCGCGTTGAGCTTCTCGACGATCTCCTTCGTGAAATCGTAGCTGGCCTTTGCGGAGATCACGACCGGGATGTTGTTGATGCTGTTGCCCGAGGTATCAAAAACGAGGTCGTAGTTTTCCGAATCGGTCTTGGCCTTCACGATCTCGAGGATTTCCGCCACGATGCCGTTGCGGATGCGGAGCGTCTGGTCGGCGAGCTGCTTCTCCTTCTCGGCCTGGTACTGCTGAAGTTCGCGCATCATCGTCTGCCATTCGCCGATCTTGTCGTCGCGCTCCTTCGCCTTTTTCTGCGCGGTCGCCTGCGCGAGTTCGGGCTTCTTGATTTCGTCATTGAGCTTCTCGATCGAGTCTTGGAGTTCCTTGCGCTTTTCCATGCGCTCATCGAGGTCGCGCTTCAGCGTGGAGCGCGTATTGCTCATCGTGGTTTCGGCGTCTTTCGTCTTCCAGTAGGACTCGAAGATTTTCTTCATGTCCACCGTGCCGACTTTCAGTTCGGCGCAGGCGGTTCCCGCAGACGCGAGCGAGAGGATGAAGGACAGGATTGGGATGATGAGGTGTTTTTTCATGTGTGAAGATGTGATGTGTGAAGGTGTGATTAGACCCGCGAGGGCGCTCAATATTTGTAACCGATGTTGAATTGGAATTTGCCGCCGGAGTTGTTGAACCGGTCGGACAGCATGGGGATGCCGTAGTCAATGCGGATCGGGCCGATGGACGGGATCTCCAGCAGGAGGCCGATGC
The DNA here is from genome assembly GCA_014189875.1 of Verrucomicrobiota bacterium. GTDB lineage: Bacteria > Verrucomicrobiota > Verrucomicrobiia > Chthoniobacterales > Chthoniobacteraceae > SXWH01. Next base: position 4,364 of record BJFP01000191.1, read on the forward strand.
CGTAGTTGCTGTTCAGCCCGCCGGAGCCGTTCGGATCCTTCTTGGCGCTGAACTGATACGAGCCGCTGCTTACGAAGCCGATGTCATAGAAAAGTGCCGCGCGCACTTTCTCAATGATCGGGATGGTGTATTCCGCCGTGAAGCGCGCGAGCGAACGTCCCCCGATGGGCTCGCCGAAGTTGTCTTTCGGGCCGACATCACGGAAGCGGAAGCCGCGCAGGCTGTTCGGACCGCCGAGATAGAGGCGGTCGAAAATCGGCACGCGGGTACCATTAGACCAGGTGTCCACTCCGGCGATCTGGCCCTCGAAGGACAGGATCGTGTCGCCCGGCAGCGCGATGTATTTCGAGGCGCTGAGGTCGAAGCCGTAGATGCTCTCATTGCCGCCGAGGAAGCCGCCGGCGACGTAAAGCTGCGCGTCCGCGCGCCAGCCCTTGGTGGGAAGATAGACGCGGTCGCGCGAATCGTAAGTGATGGAGCCGCTGACCTGGCTCTTCAGCCAGTTCTGCTGCTCCGCGCGGATCTGCGGCGAGACAAAGGGGGAGAAGCTGTGGAGGTCGATTTCCTCGAGACGGTATTCGAGGCGCAGCGCCGTAAAATCATTGAGCGGATAGCGCATGAACACTTCGCCGCCGTAGCGCCGCTCATTGTACACGCTGCTCGTGAAGGCCGCGTCGCGGTAGTAAAGTTCGCCACCGAGGGAGAGCCTCTTGTCCATGAAGTACGGCTCGGTGAGGCTGATGATGAAGTCCTTGCGCTGCGAGCCGTACTGGATGCGGGTGCGGAATTTCTGCCCTCCGCCCGTGAACGCATTCTTCTTCTTTTCACCGTTGGCCGTCTTGCCCGGCCAGTTGAACAAGTCGAAATTTCCCTGCGTGAGCTCGACGAATCCGAGCAGGCTGTCCACGGAACTGAAGCCCGCGCCGAAATTGAACGAGCCGGTCTGCTTCTCGGCCACGTCCACATTCAGATCGCGGCGGCCGGGCACGGAGATGAGCGGCTCGGCGGGACGCACCTCGGTGCGGGAGAAATATTGCAGGTTGTCGAGGCGCGCACGGCTCGCGTCCATGCGCACGGTGTTGAAAATATCGCCGGGCGCGAGCGCGAGTTCGCGGCGGATCACCTTGTCCTTTGTCTTCGTGTTGCCGGCGATGTTCACCTTGTCCACGTAGTAGGCCACGCCTTCGTCGAGCTGGAAATTGACGTCCATCCGTCCGCCGCCCGTGGGCACCGGCGATGGGATGACCGCAAGATCGAGGTAGCCCTTCGTGCCGTACATGTCGCGGATGGTCTTGATGTCCGCTGCGAGCGTCTGCGGCGAAAAAATCGCGCCGGGCTTGAGCTTCAGCCGCTGCGTGATCTCGTCCGCGGCGAACACGCGCGCACCGGAGAGCGACGTCCTGCCGACGTGGAACTGCTGGCCTTCGACGATGTGGAAAGCGACCTCCACCTTCGAGCCGGTGCGCGAGACGCCGGGCCGCTTCACGTCCACCTGGATGAAGCCCTTGCTCTGGTAAAGCTCGCGAATCGCACGCACGTCCTCGTCGAACAGATCGTTGTTCAGCTTGCCCGCCGTCGAGGAGAGGAAGTTCATCACGCCCTTCGGCTTAGTCTTCACGACCTTCAGGAGTTCCGAGCGCTTCACCGAGTTGTTCCCGACAAAGACGGTGCTGTTGATGCTGCCCTTCGCACCCTCCGTCACCGTGAACACGGCGCGCACCGCGCCCTGCTTGCCGACATTCTCCGTGCGGTAGCGCACGTCCACGTCGCCGTAGCCCTTGCCCTGATAATACTCAATGACCTTCTGCCGGTCCGCCTCCAGCGACGATTCGCTGACGGCACCTCCGACCTTCGATGAAATTTCCTTCTGCAGCTTCGCGGTCGTCGCCTGCGTGTTGCCGTTGAAGACGACCTCCGCGAGCGTGCTCTTCGTAGTCACGAGGACGATCACGCGGATGCCGTCACCCTGCGGTTCGCCGTAGATCCGCACGTTCGTGACGTTGCCGGTTGCGTGAAGATTGCGCACATCATCCTCCGTCACCCGCGGCGAATACGGACGCCCCACGCGCGTGCGCATGTTCGCGACGATCCTCTCCTTCGACACCGTCTGCGGCCCCACGAACTGCACCTCGATCGCCCTCACCAGCGGCATGCCGGGCGCCTCCTGCGCATGTGCGGTCTGCGAAACGAAAAGCGCCAGCGGCGCGACCGGCAGAATCAGGATCGCGGCAATGCAGTGGGTAAGGATGCGTGACTTCATGTGGTTGGTATGGAGCGCCGGAAGGATGCCCCCAGCGCGAAGCGGCGTATTAGCCGGAGTGCGAGCGTCAACGTCAAGCGGGCTTTTGTCACGAAAGCCAATGGAGCGCCGCGCACTCGTAGCCGCGTTTGTGAAAGCACGGGCTGATTTTTCCCGAGAGGCCCGTGACGAAGGATCAGCCCGCGCTTTCACAAGGGCGGCTACGCGGTGCGGCTACCTGCGCCCGAGCTTGTATTCGAAGCTGTCCACCAGCGCGAGCCAGCTTGCCTCGATCACGTTGTCGCTCGCCCCCACGGTGCCCCAGGTGTCATCGCCGTCCGTGCTCGTGATGAGCACGCGCGTGCGCGCGCCGGTGCCCTGCTGGCCGTTGATGATCCGCACCTTGTAATCCTCGAGCTGGATGCCCGCGATCTTCGGGAAAAATGGCGCGAGCGCCTTGCGCAGCGCGGCGTCGAGCGCATTCACCGGGCCATCGCCCTCGGCGACCACGTAGGCCTCCTCGCCCTTCACCTTCATCTTCACCGTCGCCTCGCATTTGTCCCACGCGCCATCCGCGGTGCGGCGGAATGACACGTGATACTCGTGCAGTTCAAAGAGCGGCTTGTGCCTCCCGAGATGCTTGCGGATCAGCAGCTCGAAGCTGCCCTCCGCGGCCTCGAATTCGTAGCCCTCATTCTCCAGCCGCTTCACGCTCGCGAGGATCTCCTTCACCTCCGGCGCACCCTTTTCAAAAGTGAAGCCCAGCGCCTCGGCGCGCATCAGCACGTTGCTCTGGCCGCTGAGTTCGCTCACCACGATCGTGCGGTGGCTGCCCACGAGCGCGGGGTCCACGTGCTCGTAAGTGCGCGTCAGTTTCTGCACCGCGTTCACATGCGTGCCGCCCTTGTGCGTGAACGCCGCGCCGCCCACGTACGGCGCCCGGATGTTCGGCGGCACGTTCGCGAGTTCCGCGACGAAGTGCGAGAGGTCGCGCAGATTCTCCAGCTTCGGCACGACTTGCCGGCCCATCTTGAGCTGCAACGTCGGGATCACGCTCACGAGATCGCAGTTCCCCACGCGCTCGCCGTAGCCGTTGATCGTCCCCTGCACCTGCACCGCGCCCACGCGCACCGCCGCGAGCGCATTCGCCACGCCCACGCCGGAATCATTGTGCGTGTGGATGCCCACGGGATTGCCGAGCCGCGCGATCACTCGCGCCGTCATGTCCGCGACCTCGTCCGGCAGCGAACCGCCATTCGTGTCGCATAGCACGATGAGATCCGCACCGCCTTCGACTGCCGCTTCGAGCGTCAGCAGCGCATGCTCCCAGTCGTCCTTCGCGCCGTCGAAAAAATGCTCCGCGTCATAGATCACCTCGCGGTCGCGCTTTTTCAAAAAGGCGACCGTATCGCGGATCATGCGCCGGTTCTCGTCCGCGGAAACGCGCAGCACATGCTCCACATGCAGCGCCCAGCTCTTGCCGAAAATCGTCACCGCCGGCGTCTCCGCATCCAGCAGCGTCTTCACCTGCGCGTCCTTCGCCACGGGCGTGTTCTTCGCGCGCGTCATTCCGAATGCCGTGATTTTCGCGTGCTTCCACTTTCGCTTCGCCGCCTCGCGGAAAAACTCGATGTCCTTCGGATTGCTCCCCGGCCAGCCGCCCTCGATGTAATCAATCCCAAACGCATCCAGCTTCTCCGCCACGCGGATCTTGTCCACGACCGAGAACGAAATCCCCGTGCCCTGCGTGCCATCGCGGAGCGT
>BJFP01000192.1 GCA_014189875.1 Verrucomicrobiota bacterium
CGCTCGCTGAGTACAAGGGCAAACTCAACGGCCTGCCCTCGCTGACTTCGCTCACATCCGCACCGCTCGCCGCGAAGTACGCGGCCCAGCCGGGCGACTTGAAGTTCGCGAAGCTGACGACGATCTCCGACGACGTCGCCGCGGCGCTGGCGACCCACAAGGGCAAGGTCGACCTTTCCGGCCTCAAGTCGCTCTCCGTCCCGGTGGCCCGGGCTTTTGCCGCGCACGAGGGCGATCTCGTCCTCGACGGACTGGAGGAGATCGGTGACGAGGCCGCTGAATCGCTGGCCAAGGCGATCGGCCCGGTCTCACTCAAGGGACTGAAGAAGGCCTCGCCCGCGGCCCGTGTCGCCCTCGGGGCCAACCCAAAGATCAGCCTGCCGCCGGGCGAAGCGGGGCGGGAGCTAAAGCCGAAAAAGTGAGCGATTCAATTGATATTTTCGACAGCCATGAGTTCGTAACCAATGAAGGAGCAAACGATGAATCCGATGGTGAAACTGAGTGCGTTGGCCGTGATGGCATTGTGCGCCGCGTGCGGCGTGGCCGCGGACCCAGCGCCGGCCAAGCCGGCCGGTGCCCGGGTCGGCTACATGCTGATCCTGTTCGGCTGCGAGGATGCCGTCGTCAAGGCCGCTGGCATCGACATGCACAAGACCCTGGGCGGGCCATACCTCGGCACCTGGCACGACATGATAGGGCAGAAGGGGATCCGGCCCGGCAAGCTCGACGGGCTCGAGCGCGGCGATTTCGACATGCTGCTGCTCGCAACGCCGCACTGCTACCCGGACGCGGGTAATTGGGCGGGCGCAGTCGGGCTCGATTCGACTCCCGCGATCCTCTGTGCCGCGGGCGTCAAGAACAATCCGAATTTCCGCCTCGTCTGGCAGTCGTATTACACGCCCCATACCGAACCCCGTGGCGACAAGAAGGTGCTCCATTGGAAACCACGTAAAGACTCACCGGACGGTCTCCTCGCCCTGGAGAAGCTCACCGACCAAATCAACGAGAAGCACGGTCGGAAGGTGATGGTGATTTCCCCTGTCGAAGAGGCAACGTGCAAACTCATCGAAATGGTGGCCGCGGGCAAATTCCCCGGAATCACCGACCCTGTGGAACTGTGGGGGCCATGGACCCGCTCGCACGACCCGATGTGGAGGCCCGGCTCGCATCTGCGCACGCTGTTCGCCTACTGCAACGTCGCCACGATGTACGGCGTCTCGCCCATCGGGCTGAATCCCGATTGTTCGAGCCTCAAGTTTGGTGGCGGCAAGACCTTCCCGGAGGCGTTCAATGATTTGGCGCCGATTACCGAGGAGCAGCGGAAGATCCTCCAGCAGATCGTCTGGGACACCGTCTCGAACTATCCCTACTCGGGCGTGAAGAAGCCTTAACCGGCAGGCGTTAAACGCCATGGCGTTGTTAAACGACATGGCGCTGTCCAATCGCGAAAGACGAGGAGTTACTTTTATGATGCACCTATTGATTCGATCATCCACTCGATCGCTGGCGTTTGCTTTTATCGCATTTGGGTTGCTGGTGATCGTGCTGGATGCCGATGCCCAGGGCATCGATGCAACGCGACTCAAGACGCTCACCGCCGAACAGGCGACGGATCTTGTCAAGCAGTCCAAACCGCTTCGGCTGGCGGTCACGGAACTCTCCCCGGAGGTCGCGACGGTCCTCGCCAGCTCGAAGGCCGACCTCTATTTCGATGCCCTGACCACGCTCACGCCCGAGTCGGCTGCCGCCCTGGCAAAATGCGAGGGACACCTCGGTCTGCCGAAGCTGGCTGAATTATCCCCCGCAGCTGCCAAGGCTCTCGCTCCGCACACCGGCGTTCTCATGATGGGCCTGAAGGAACTGTCGGATGAAACGGCAGCGGCACTGGCAAAGCGCGCGGGTGACACGCGGCTCGACAGCCTTACAAGCCTGACGTCCCTCGTGCTGGCGGAGCGACTCGGGCGGCAGACGGTGGTGTGGCTCGGCAGTGTGCGGCGGATCACGCCCGAGATCGCCCGGGCACTTAATCCGCCGGCAGATCTCAAGGATGGCAAGCTCGGCTATCGCTGGATTGACATCGGGCTGACGGAGCTCTCTCCCGAGGCCGCGGCGGCGGTCGTCGGCAGCCGCCACGGCTTCTCCATGCACAGCTTGGAATCGATCACGCCCGAGGCGGCCACCGCCTTGGCGAGCCCGTTCACCAACATGCGGATGTGGGGCCTGAAGACGATCTCTCCCGCCACCGCCACGGCGCTGGCAAAGACCCGCGGCATCCTCGACATCCGCATGTTCGGTCCGGAACTCACCGACGACTCGGCGCGGGCATTTGCCGCACAGATGCAGACCGGCCCGTGCCCGGCGTTCGACTTCGGCGGCCTCAAGAAGCTCACCGTGCCGGAGTTCGCCCTTCTGGTCGTCGGTCGCGCCAATCTCCACGGCGGACTCGGCGGCGTCGCCGAACTCAGCGACGACGTCGCCCGGGCGCTCGCCGAGAGTAAGGACAACCTGAAGCCACTGCCCTCCCTGACGTCGTTGACCTCGGCGGCGCTGGCCGCCAAATACGCCCGCCAGCCGGGGGACGTGAACTTCAAAAAACTGGCCTCGATCCCCGACGACGTCGCCAAGGCGCTGGCTACCCACAAGGGCAAGCTCGATCTCTCCGGCGTGCAGTCGCTATCTGCCGAAGCGGCGAAAGCCCTGGCCGGCCACGAGGGCGAACTCAAGCTCGACGGAGTGAAGGAGATTTCCGACGAGGCCGCAAAGGCGCTGGCGCAGGCGGTTGGCGCGGTTTCCCTGAGTAACCTGACGACGGCGTCGCCGGAGGCGGCAGGCATGCTCAAGGGGAATGCCAAGATTGCATTGCCGGCCAAGCTCAAATGATGCGTATTCACGTTCCCCTTCATTTGGAACGACAGATTCGCCGGGGGCACGGCACAAGACGCATCGCCAGCGGCGCCCAAGGGACCCAATCGGCACGGACGCCTGGAACCCGGAAACTTTCACCAACCAAAATAACACCCACTCCATGAGCAAACGACGAACGTCCCGAGTCCTGATGCCTGCCCTGCTTTTTACCAGCCTTCTGGTGACAACAGCCGGCGCGCAAGAAACTGTCGATCCGGGGAGAATCACGGCCCTGACTGTCGAACAGGCCCGGAACCTGAAGCCGAAACGCGGCAGCTTGCGATTTGAGAAGCTGACCGAACTCACGCCAGCCGTCGCGGCCATCCTTGCGGAGCAAGAGGCGGAACTTACGTTCAACGCTGTCACGAGTCTGTCGGCGGAGTCCGCCAAGGCGCTCGCCGGCCACAAAAAAAGCCTGTCGTTTCCGAAGCTGGCCGGGATTGCCGCGGACGCGGCTCAAGCCCTTGCGCGGCATGAAGGCGGTTCGCTGACGTTGAACGGTCTTCCGACCGTGTCGCCCGAAGTCGCGAAAGCCCTGGTGGACTACAAAGGGGACCTGCATCTCGACGGCGCGAAGGAGGTTTCGGCAGACGCCGCCGCGGTGCTTGCGGGCCGCAAGGGAGCCATCCATCTCGGTGGATTGACAAGCCTGACCTCGATTCCGCTCGCCCAGAAGCTGGGCGGCCAAAATTTCATGAATCTCAATGCCCTCGCCACGGTCTCCGACGACGTGGGCAGGGCGCTGTTCATGAGCCCGGATGCGAAGAATATCGAGCTTTACCTCGGCTTGAAGGAATTGTCGCTCGGGACGGCCAAGGCGATGGGCGAGCGCGGGCGGACAGTAGGCGCGCATTTCCATATGAATGAACTGGAATCAATCCCGGACGAGATAGCCGAGGCGCTATCGTGCAAGGCCGCCATCCGCTGTTCAAAGGTGACCATGCTCTCGGACCGCGCCGCGAAGGCGCTCAACCAGTTCAATCATTCACACATGTATGCCCTGTCGGACGTGTCCAACGAGGCCCTGGAGATGTTCTCGAAGCGTCAGGGCTTCATGATCCACGGGCTCAAGAAGCTCGACTGTGTGCCGTTTGCATCGACAGTGATGTCGAATAACTCGAGTTTCCTCGACTTGAATCAGTTGGCAACGATTTCGGATGAGGCCGCGGATGCACTGGCGAAGGACGCGATACGATCGAATAGAGGCGTGGTGCCGCTTCCCGCGCTCAAGTCGTTGAACTCGGTCGCGCTCGCGGAAGTGCTCGCGGCGCAAAAGGGCAACTTGCGACTGCCAAAGCTGGAGAAAGTGTCCGATGCCGCGCTCGGTGCGCTGGTCGCGCACAAGGGACCGATCGATCTTTCCGGCCTGACAACGCTCCAGGCCCCGCAGGCGGCGGCGCTGGCAAAGGCGCTGGCGGGCAGGGAAGAAGAACTCGTCCTCAACGGGGTGCAGGAACTAAGTGACGAGGCGGCCAGAGCGCTGGCTGAGACCAAGGGCAGGATTTCATTGCCAAGGCTGACGAAAATTTCGGAAGCCAGTGCGGCGGCGCTGCGGAAAAACGCAGGGATCTCATTGCCGAAGTAGCCAAAGCAGCCTCCTGATTGAAAAACCAACAAGCCAAATGCCAAACTTCATGACGACCCGACTCATCAGCGCCCTATCCGTGGCGGCCCTCCTCGGCGGGATTTTGCCCGTTCAAACCAGCGCCCAGAATCCCGATCCAGCGAGAGCAAAGACCTTGACCGTCGAACAAGCCACGGAACTTCTGAAGCGGCCCAACGCGTTGAGATTGGGTGTCACGGAGCTTTCCGCAGAAGCCGCGGTGGTGCTGGCAAAATTCCCGGGTGAACTCCGCTTTGAAGCCCTGACCACACTTTCGCCGGAGGCTGCGACTGCTTTGGCCGGCCGCGAAGGTCCTCTCGAGTTGCCGAAACTGGCTGTCCTCCCGCCGTCCGTTGCCAAGGCACTGTCGGGACTCAAGGGCGGTCTCGTTCTGCCGGGCGTCAAGGAACTGTCCGCGGCTGCCGCGGAAGCCTTGGCGGCGCACGTAGGACCGCTCGACTTGGGCGTTACAGAACTCCCGGATGAGGCCGCCGCCGCGCTGGCGAAGCATCCGGGAGATATACGCCTAAAAAGCCTAAAGAGCCTGACCTCGCTCAAGCTCGCGGAGCGACTGGGGCAGCAGGAGTGGGTGTACATCGACGGGGTCAGCCGGTTGTCGCCCGATATCGCCAAGGCGCTCTGCCCTCCCGTCAACCTGGAAAAGTTCAAGGGCCACGTGCAGTTCTACGTCGGGTTGACGGAATTGCCGGCCGACGTCGCGGCGGCGATCATCGCGGGCCGCAGGCACATCTCGGCGTACAGCCTGGAGTCGATCTCCGATGAGGCAGCCGCGGCCTGGTCGGGGACCTTCGCCAATATCCGGCTCTTCGGCCTTAAATCTCTCTCTCCCGCCGCAGGTGCATCGTTGACAAAGGGAACCGGAATCTTCGACATCCGGATGTTTGGCCCTGAACTTTCCGAGGAAACCGCGGCGGCGATCGCGAAGCAAATTGCGGCGGGATCGCACAGGCAAATCGACTTCAATGGCCTGAAGAAGCTGACATCGCCAGATCTGGCGGTCGCTGTCATATCGAGGTACGGACAGGGGCCGCATAGCACGCTCCACGGGGTCGCGGAGATCACCGACGACGTGGCCAAGGCGCTCGCTGAGTACAAGGGCAAACTCAACGGCCTGCCCTCTCTCACTTCGCTCACATCCGCACCGCTCGCCGCGAAGTACGCGGCCCAGCCGGGCGACTTGAAGTTTGCGAAGCTGACGACGATCTCGGACGACATCGCCAAGGCGCTGGCTACCCACAAGGGCAAGCTCGATCTGTCCGGGTTGCATTCGCTGTCTCCGGACGCGGCGAAAACCCTGGCCAGCCACGAGGGCGAACTCAAGCTCGACGGAGTGAAGGAGATTTCCGACGAGGCCGCAAAGGCGCTGGCACAGGCGACCGGGATGGTTTCGATGGGCGGCCTCGCGACGGCCCCACCGGCGGCGCTCGCCGCGCTCAAGGCCAATGCAAAGATCACCTTGCCGGCCAGACTCAAGTGAGCCGAATCATGAACCCCCTCTGATTCCACCCCCCATGGAACGGCAGTACCAATCCACGCGATCAGCGTTTGTGATCCGGCAGACGCAAGAGCAGTCATGCATCAGCATTGCTGGCCGCTGATTGCCCTGCTCATCGGGTTGTTCTGGCAAGCCGGCACGCTCCGCACTCAAGGGGATGCATCTGGACTTTGTCCGGGGTTTTGACCGGCTCCAACGTGTGGTCGGGATGCCCCGGCTGGCCACCGGGCTTGCGCACGGATTTCTGCCGCAGGTTGCGAGGCACCGGTTTGGGCAGCCCGCCTCTGAACAAAAGGGGGCAAACAAAAGGGGGCAGGGGTAAACGTCGCCAGAACAACAGGTCCCTGCATATCCGTGCCCTCCGCGTCATCCGGTGGTTTGCATTTCCGGATTTGTGGCAAAAGAGCAAGGAGACAACCGCCGGATCATTTCGTTACGTCAGCGTGCGGGTAGGTTGAGACGGTTTCCCATGCGATTTTCTGCAGGATCGCGTGTTGCGCGTCATCCACGGGTATCTTTCCCTTGTCGGCCCTGGCAACATGTCCATAGAAGCCGTCCGAGGAGGCGAGTTTCAGGCCCACGGGCGATGTGCGGTGGATGGCGGCGAACGCACAATACACCGTCAACGCCACAATCTGGCTGCCGCCATGGTCGTCACGCTTGCCGGCAACGTCATTGAACACATCCCCCTGCTTTTTCGCTCCCGGAAACTTGCCCGCGGCGATCATCTGCCGCAGCTTCATCACCGCCTCGCTCACCGGGATGATGTACATGACCCGCCGGCCCAGCCGGGCATTGATGGCATCAACCTTATCCTCAAGGAGTTTCCGCTGCTTATCCGACATTGCTTGCATCGCGGCCAGGTCGTCATCCTCATGCGGCGTGTCGCTCGCGGTCACCCAGGGCCAGGGGTGTTGCAGATAGATCCGGCATTTCGGATTCCGCGCGAGAGCCATGTCCGCGATCGGGTCGAGGCCGGCTATCGGTGTGCCCAACTGGACGAACCCCAGGTAAACAATGTCGAACGCGCCGTTCTCGAAGACTTTTTTTCCCTCGGCATCCTTGTTCAACGCCTGACGGATCCAGCCGCCTTCGACCGCTTTTGCGTCGGTATCGACGATGTTGTGGGTATGGAGGACAAAGGCCCGCGGCAGGCCGACCTGGTCGAAAGGGAATGGGCACGACCAACTGTTGCCAACATGCCACATCCGCAATACGGCCGGTGGTTTTACGGGAGGCTCGGCGCTCCCGGCCGCCGGTTCGGCAGCGAGGTCAGCGGTCGCGGCGAGGGCGGCGGCAAGCAGGAGCAGAAGACGCGAGGCATTCATGGGAGTGCGCTTTTCTACCAGTCCGCTTTTCTCTACAATTTATTTTTGCGTCCGCCGGACCGGCAACGGTAGGAACGGCGACCGGCGTCGCGCCGTGAGGGGGTTCACTTTTTGACGCCGGCGTGCGGATACTGCGACACCGTCTCCCAGGCCAGTTTCTGCAGAATTGCGTGTTGCTCCTCGGTGATGTCCTTCATTTCCAGTTTCAAACCAACTGGCGACTTCTGGTAGATCGCCGCGTAGTTGCAATATGCCGTCAGCAGATTCACATGCTTCTCTGCGTGAAGTGCCCCCTTATAACCTGACATGAACAATTCGGACTGCTTCGTCACGCCAGGGAATTTGCCGTCAACGACCATTTCCCTCAACTTCACGATGGCGTCGCCGACTGGAACGATGAAAACAACCGGTTTGCCGATTTCCTTGTTGATTGCGTCAACGCGGACTTCGAGCCTCTTGCGCTGCTTGTCGAGAGCAGCTTGCACATCGGCGATCTTGCTATTGTCCCGTTCCTCGACTTTTTCGACGAGAAATCTTGCCTGCTGGTACAGACGGAAATTGGGATTCCCGGCCAAGCCAGCCGTCCCAAACTCCTTGAGATCGGGCTTTTCGGCCCAGGCCGCATCGGTGGTTAGCCAGACATCGACCTCCCCTTTTTTCATCAGGGTCCGTGGGGTGTCTTCGAGTTTCTTCCTGCCTGAATCGATCGCAAGCGGCTGATCCAGATCCTTCCCGGAGCCAAGATTCTTGTGTCCAGAAATGCCCGCCGATTTGGCGATCGCATCGAAATAGCTGATCACTGTCCCGTTCGTCTTATAAACGTAACGCACTCCCGGCGGCGCGTCCTTGGCCGCCGGCTGCGGCTTTGCATCTTCCGCACCGGCCGCTCCCGCCATCACACACAGGACCAGACTTAACCAAGCGAATCTTATAATAATCATGCGCATCTTCTGTTTGGATTGTTACCGAAGTTAAGCAACCAGCAACTCCTTGAGCGGTCCGGCAAGCGTTGGA
>BJFP01000193.1 GCA_014189875.1 Verrucomicrobiota bacterium
TTACAACCGCAAGTTGGGCCCCATTGGACAAACCGTCGATTGCGCCTTGGGGCAGGCGCTATCGAAAGTGATTCCGGTCGTCGGCCTCGGCGTGAGCCCCAATCCAGACGTGTGCTTTGTCTCCAATTCCTCTGTGAACACTCCCCGGCGTCCTTTGCCGTTCCACTGCCAACCGAAGCTGGCCTTTCAAGCATTATTCGGTAGCGTGGCCGAAGGAAGTGCGGGCAGGCAATACGACGCGCGGACGAAATTGCTGGACTGGGCTCGCACCGACATCAGCCGTGTTCGCCGCGAATTGCCAACGATGGACCGCGAAAAGCTGGACGTTTACCTCAACACGTTCGAGCAACTGCGTGCCCGTCAGGACAAGTTTTCCACTATCCAGGGCGGCCTGAAAGCTCATGTGCCGGCCATTGACAACTTCGAAAGCAAGGGCGCCCCCGCGCGGTTCGAGGCACATTGCGACTTGGCGATCGCGTCGCTTGCATCGGGTTTGACGAACGTCGTAACCATCGATGCGGGTACAGGCGATGGCGCCTACCATACCTGGAAGCATTTGGGGATTATCCACGACGGACACGCCATCGGCCACCAGCCTGAGAATCCGGAGTTCAACAAGATGCGGGTTGCGGTGAACAAGTATCACGTCGAACGAGTCGCTTCGCTGGCAGCGCGACTAGCCGCGTTGCCGGAGGGAAACGGCACGATGCTCGACAACACGCTGCTTGTGTATCTTAGCGACGCCGCGGAAACGCATCACGGGACTGGCAAGCGCTGGCCGGTCGTTCTCGTCGGCAACCTGGGCGGCCGATTGAAGGCGGGCGGCCGGCTGCTGGAATATCCGGGATTCGGGAAAACCGGTCACCGCACGACAGCAAACCTATTTCTCTCGCTGCTCCATGCCGCAGGCGACCGCCGCGAGAAATTTGGCATTCCGCAGGACGACCTAAAGGGCCTCGATCTCTCCGGTCCATTGACAGAGTTGCTGGTGTAGCGATCCACTCCCATCACGATCGTTCTAACATACCCCCTCTCTCCCCACGGGCACCGATCCCCGCTCTGACCGTTTCCGGTGCGGCGGGCGCGAAAGCGAATTCCATCTAATGCAATGCCACCCGGAGGATTGATTCACCGGGCTCCACCCTGAATAGAAATCCGCATTTCCCGCGCCGGAAAAAAACCGCCAAGCAAAACTTCGCAAAGCGATTGGATCAGCAGTCACATTCCTCCTGCTCCCGCCCGCCCCGACGAAACCCACCGCTCGCATTCCCAGCCCCCGCTCCCTCCAAACCAGCCCATGACCATGCAAACTCCGACAATCTGCGGCTCTCCCGCGCATGCCCTCAACCGCCGCGCCTTCCTCGGCGGTGTCGGCGGCCTTCTCGGCGGGATGGCCGGCCTCGACGCTCTTGGCGGTGCCCTCGTGGCGGGCGAAGTGAAGCGCCGCCACAAGCGTGTCATCCTGCTGTGGATGGCCGGTGGTCTGAGCCAGTTCGAGAGCTGGGATCCAAAGCCAGGTCGCAAGACGGGCGGCCCGTTTCAGGCCATTGAAACGTCGGTGCCGGGTTACCGCATGAGCGAGTTGATGCCGAGGATGGCGGCCCGCATTCACAAGACGGCCGTCATTCGCTCCTTCAGCAGCCCCAACACGGGCCACACGGGGCCGACCGTCAACGCGCTGATGAGCGGCGACCGGAAGGACACGGGTAACCTGCGCACCCCGTCACTGGGATGTCTGTTGGCCCGCGAGTTGTCGCAGCCTGGCAGCGCTTTGCCCGGCCACGTTTCGTTGTGGGATGCCACCTGGCCGTTCAGTGGCGGCGATAAGCAGCTCGATTTCGCCCTCTTTCTGGGGGGGCGTTACGAGCCGATCAACATCTCCAGTAAACTCTCGCCGGACGGCATCCTGCGGCCCGCCTTGCTGAGCGACGCCGACCATCGTGCCCGCGAGGCACTCCGCGAGCAGTTGGCCGGTCGATTTCAGGCGAATCGCAGCACCAACGAATCGGTTGCCAGCCATGGCGGCTCCTACCATCAGGTCCGCGGCATCATGGATAACGCCGGACTGTTCGACATCTCGAAGGAACCGCAGGAGATTCGCGAACGCTACGGCCATTCGCTCTTCGGTCAGCAGGCCCTTGTGGCCCGCAGACTCGTCGAGTCCGGCGTGCCGTTCGTCCGGGTGACGGACGGGTGGTGGGATGCGCACGGCGAGAATTTCGAGATTCACGCGTCGAAGGTTCCCACGCTCGACCGCGTGATGTCGGCCCTGCTCGAAGATCTGGAGCAACGCGATCTGTTGCGGGACACCCTCGTCGTGACCTTCGCCGAAATGGGGAGGACGCCGCAAATCAACGCCCAGCGCGGCCGCGATCACTGGGGGGCCTGCTGGAGCGTGACGCTGACGGGTTGCGGCATCAAGCCCGGCGTGATCCACGGCAGCACCAACGAGGACGGCACCGCGGTCGCCACCGATCGCGTGACGGCGGCGGAGTTCTTCGCGACCATCTTCCAGGCCTTGGGGATCGACCACCAAAAGGAATACATGTCGCTGGATGGCCGACCGATCCGGCTGACGCCCTACAACACGGAACCGGTCCGTTCCGTGCTGGCCTGATTCATCCACAAATCACCCGCTAAGGAGAATGACATGCCGCCTCCCAACCTAGACAAGGTCAAGATCAGCAAGACCGTGGCGCTGCCCGGCGATTTTCTGTCCGTCGTTCGCGAGCCGAACAGCGAACGACTGTGGCTCGGCCATTCCGACGCCAAGATTTATGCCATCGACTTCGCCGAGGAAAAGCCCACCGCGGCGGCCGCTCTCGAAGGGCATAAAAGCTACGTCAGCGGTCTCGGCCTAGTCGGCAACACGCTGGTGTCGGCGGGTTGGGACCGCAAGCTGATCTGGTGGGATCTCGCGAATCGCCGCGTGGTCCGCACGGTGGACGCTCACGACCGGTGGATTCGGCGACTCGCGGTGAACCGTGCCCAAACCCTGATCGCGACCATCTCCGACGACATGACCTGCAAGTTGTGGGACGCGCTGTCGGGCAAAATGATCCGCAAGCTGACCGGCTTCGAGGCGACGGTGCCCAAATACGACAACCCCAACAAAATCTTCTCGTGTGCGATCTCACCCGATGGCCGGCACTTTGCCGCCGCGGACGACGCGGCCCAGGTGATCGTCTGGGAAACTGAAACCGGTCGGGAGGCCGCGCGGTTCGAGGCCCCCAGTTACCTCGGGATTTCGCAGGGAGGCTATCTCTCGGCTTCGCGGATCTGCTGCATGGCGTTTTCGCCCGATGGCAAATCACTGGCCCTGGCCGGGAAAGAACGCGCCGGCGAGCTGTTCGTCATCTCCGGCCCCGGACTGGTGCAGATCTTCGACTGGCAGACCGGCCAGAAGTCCTATGAGCAAAAGGCGGGTGGCCAGTTTGAATCCATCTACTGGCATCCGGAATCGGCCTGGATTCTGGTTGCTCCCTTCGCCAACGGTCCGCTGTGCTTCCTGGACCCCGCCAAACCGCGTGTGCTCAAAGAGACCCCCGCCACCATCCCCACCTGCGGCCTGGCTGTTAACGAGGCGGCGGACGCGTTCTACACGGTCGGCAGCGGCAAAGCACTCAAATGGGAATTCCCCGCGTGACGAACCCACCTGCTGAGATTCCGGGATCCTCCTCAATGAAAACCGTCTTCCTGTCGATCGCTGCCAGCCTGTTCCTGACTTCTCCACCTGCCATGCAGGCTCAGTCGCTGCTGCCGCCCGACCGTCCGATTGGCGAAGTGATCGACCACTATGTGGATGCCAAGTTACAACAGGTGAAGGTCACGCCTGCGCCGCCCGCTGCCGACACCGCCTTGGTTCGGCGGCTGTATCTCGACCTCATCGGACGAATCCCGGCCGCGGTGGAAGCGCGACAACTAGCCAGCCAGCCGTTGGACCGAAGCAAGCTGATCGAGTCCCTCGTATCGACTCCAGCCTTCGTCCGTCACAACGCGAACGAGTTCGATGTCCTGCTCCAAAATCGAAACACGGATGCGACGAGTCTCCAACCCTACCTTCTCGATGCGTTCCAGGAGAATCGTCCGTGGGATGCCATCTTCCGCGACCTGCTCGGTGCCCCGGAACCAGCCCGATCCGACACGCCGGTCAATGCCGACCCGGGCAAACCGGTCACAGCCAAAGCGGACGATTTCGTGCTCAAACGGTTGAAAGATGCCGATGGCCTGACACGCGATGTCAGCAGCGTCTTCTTCGGTCTGAATATCACCTGCGCCCAGTGCCACCACCATCCGGAAATCAAAGGTCTGACCCAGGACTATTTCTTCGGCATGAAGGCGTTCTTCGGCTATAGCTACGAATTTCAAGGGAAGCTTCTCGAACGCCAACATGTCAAGGTGGCCGACTTCAAGGCCAAATCGGGCGAAACGCGAAAAGTCTCAATGATGTTCCTGTCGGGGACCAAGGTCGAGAGGGATGATCTGCCCGAGAAGGAACTCATTGCGGCCATCGCGGAGGAAACCAGGCTTATTCAGGAGAAAACCAAGGATTACGCGAAAACCAAGGAGTTGCAGGATCGGAAAACCAAGGAGTTGCAGGATCGTCGCATGGGGTTCGAGAAGCGACTCGCCGATCTGGACAAGGCCGCGACGGAGCGCGTGAAGAAGCAATGGCCGGCAGGCGAATCGGCAACCAGGAAAGTGACCGACGACGAGCGGCAGGGGGTGTTGACTGATGCGGAAAAGAAATCGCGCGAGGAAGGGATCGCCGGGCGGGATCAGATTGAAGTCGAGTTGAAGACAATCCCCGCGCCACCGGTGCCGCCTGCACCGAAACAGAGCGCCCGCAAACGCCTGGCCGAGATCGCACTCGATGAAACCAATCGCGGGATGTTTGCACGGTCGATCGTCAATCGCCTTTGGTTTCGATTCTATGGCCACGGCTTGGTGATGCGTGTGGATCAAATGCACGCAGAGAACCCGGCCAGCCATCCCGAGTTGCTGGACTGGCTGGCGCGGGATTTCATCGCCCACAAGTATGATCTCAAGCGACTGATCACGGGCCTCGTGAGCAGCCGGGCCTACGCCCGGAGCAGCGAATGGAAAGGCAAGCCGCCCGCGAAGGAACTCTTCGCGGTGGCACCAACCCGCCCGCTCACTCCGGCGCAGTGGGGTATGTCCTACCACTTCGCGAATCAACCCGATGTCTTCAAGCCGGACGACCCGGTCGAGGTTCGGCAAAAGAAGCTCGCGGATGTTGAGAAAGGGGGCGGCAATTTCCCCTTCATTGAACAGCCGTTCGACGATTTCCAAGTCGCCATCGATGAGCCGCTCAAACTGAGCAATGACGAGGGGATCCTCAAGACAATGGGTGTCAAACTGATCCCCGTTTTGCGCAAACTGCCGGATACACGCCAGCAAATCGACGAAGCCACCTGGACTGTGCTCTCACGGTCGGCGACATCCGACGAGCACCAGTTATTCGGCGAGTATCTCGAGGAGCGCAAGGACCGGCCCGACGAAGCGCTCCGGCAGGTGATTTGGGCGCTCGTCAATAACCCGGAATTCCGCTTCAACCATTGACCGGGTAGGGCCGCGCAGCCCCGATTGGATCTGAAACGCCAAAAACCCACGAAAAAGATTACAGAGTGACAGACATGTAGTTGGAAGACGGGTCGGATTCGTAACGCAAGAGCCTCAAATGAAGCGGGTCCCGTGGAACGTGGATGGGTGGTAGTCTGGCAGGGAACGCCCACGTTTTGGAACGACGCCGAGTATGGAAGGCGGTTGCCCGCTGGCCCCCTCACAGACCCGAACGTGCAGATTTCCCGCATCCGGTTCTTCCGGTGGAAGACTGGCCAGGGTAAGCCTGCTTGAGCGGGCCTGAGCCCGACTACGCATTCGACTGCCACACGCTCAGAGGAAAGCGCGCGGGCAAGACGAAGGCTGACTTCTTTCGCGAGGAGCAGCGGGCGTTGAGACCGTGGCAGCCCGGCCTGGTGGACGCGCTGCCGGAGATCTGAGCCGCCGCGCCGAACGTGAACGCCCGATGGCCCCGAGCCGGGAGGCGTTTCGCGTGTTGGAATTGGAAGGCTGTTCGTGAATGGGAAACGAGCGCCAAATCCTCCACCTTCGGTGTGGAAATTGAAGGGTAATTTTGGCTGTTAAATGAGGAATCCGGGCTGTCCGGTGAAGTCTCCACTGGCGGCAACTTTGTCCTTGGCCGCTGCCGCTGCGGCTGTTTCCATGCTGCCATGCATTGCCAACCCTCATCCGATACAGCCGCACTCCCCGAACCCCGTCCGAGTTCTGACCGTTTCCGGTGCGGCGGGCGAAAAAGCAAAATCCTGGCAGCAGCCATACTCATGCTCGCTTGTCTGCATCTGCGGGCGGAGAGCCCTTCCGAAGGCGCGCGCGAGACGTCCGCGATTTCCAACGCCATTGGCTACCTGCGTGGTGTCGCCGCCGCCGATCCCGACGGTTGGTTTGCCCCTCCGGTCCGGCAACGGACCGTTGTGAGCACGAAGGAAATCACGGTTTATTACAAGAACGTCGAGGTGGATGTCCCCGTCTGGGAATACGAAACCGTGAAAGTGTTCAAAAACGTCAGGCAGGGCCAGTCGGTCGATGCGGTCACCGTGCGAAAGGAAGTCGAGGAGCGCAGGCCTGTCCGGCAGATCGGCACCAAGAAAGGGACCCAGAGGGTCCCCGACCCGAAGGGCGACATTCCGGTCACGCAGAAGATCCCGGAATACGGGCCGGGCGGGCCGGACTTTTGGAAGGCCTATCACTTCGGTCACAATGCGATGGTGGTCTATGCCCTGATGAGTGCGGGGATCGGCATTGATGACCGACTCGTCAGTCAGCCCCTTGATAATCTCGCATCCTTGTTTGGCCGCTATGGCCTTCCGGATACCACATGGGACCTGGCTTGGACTGCCGCGGCTTTCTCCATAGCCGGCAAGACCACCGACCGGTACAAGGCGATCGCGGTGCAAGCCGCATCCAAGCTCATTGACGGCCAGATTGATTCCGGGCCTGCGACCGGGCTATGGGGACCGGTGTGTCTCAACCTCAAACTGGTGGCCTCCTTGGAGGTCTCACGCTCCAAACTTGCGAACGACTTTGTGCATGCACAAGCCGCCGTGGACGCCAAGAAGAAGAACTCCGAGGTCCGGCGGGATGCCGTCAGGGCCTCTCTTAAGGAAGTCGAAAGGGAACTCCATAATTGCATGATGTACTGGAACGTCAATTACCAGCAGATCGAGATGCGGCAGAAGCTAACGGACGATTTCGGTACAGGCATCGAAGTGTCGGGGTTGCCGCAGTATCCCTACAATCAGGTTACTGCTGACATGGAGAATACGGCCATGGCCCTATTCGGTCTGGCCGTGGCCGCTGCCAACGGGGCAATTCCGAGTCAAACGGTCCCGCCGAAGATGAAGGATCTTAATCTGCCGGCCGGGCGGAACTCGGCGCAGGTCCTGCTGCGGACTGCGTCCATACTCACCCGGACCCAGCGGCCTGACGGGAGCTTCAGCGAATTGAACGTCCATCTGCCGCACGGCGAGTTTGCCGCTTCATCCAAGGTTATTCCGGGAATTCCCGCCTTGGCAGCTTCTTTCGTTCCCCTTGATTCGAAGACGACGTTCACGAGTTCAGCCCAGGGCTATGCGTCTCTCCTGTACCTGCGCCGTATTTTTGCGGCGTCGGCCGCCCCTCTGGCAAAGTCTATCGCGGCAGCCGAGACCTTCCTCCAGGGCCGTCTGGCTGAACTCGCGCCGGCCGGATTTGCGGAAAAGGACGGGGGCCAGGTTGCGCCGTATGACGCGCTCTTTGCGCTTCACGTTGCGCACTCGTTTTCACCCGGGTCGCTCGCGCCCGAGACATGGAGGAAGACCGTCGAGTTCATCGCGGGCAGTCAGGCTGGCGACGGTTCCTGGACTCAGATCGGATCCAGTTATATAGGGAAAGGCAGCGCAGGAAGTCCCGGCGGTAACGACTGGATGATCTTCTCCAGTCACCGTGAGCGCTCCAGCAAGACCGAATCCATCATCCCGCCTGAAGCCAAGGCCCCGGCTGTCCAGCCCGTCAAAGGCGCCAAGGCACCCGACGTCAGACCCGGCGATAGGAAACCGGCAAATCCGCACGTCCAGCCGAGAGACCTAGTACTAGAGGGGCGGGCGCATGTCGTTGCAAGTCTCGATAGCAATAGGTCGCGCGGCTGGTACGTGGAGAACTACTCGTATAACTCCGACGTCGTCGCCACCGCCTTTGCCCTTGCCTCGCTGCTCCGCCCCAACACGGCACCAGTGTCAGAACCGCCAGCCCCTCTCTCCCCCCAGCGCCGATCCCCGCTCTGA
>BJFP01000194.1:0-1724 GCA_014189875.1 Verrucomicrobiota bacterium
CGCGTCCGTGAGGTGCCGGGCTTCGCGCCGGGTTCGGTGACGGTGTAGCTTTTTCCCGCGCGCTCGGCAGTGACGGTGTGCGTGAACGGCGTGCCGACGCGGACATTCAGCCGGTCGCCCGTGCGCGCAAGCAGGAAGCCGAGCGTGCGGTGCATGAGCGGGAGGAAAATGGGGCGCACGGGGAGATCGTTCCATGCGCCGTCGGCGGTGCTGCTGAACTGCACGACGCGCCCGAGACCGAACGGGCGCTCCATCACCGCAGGCTCGCCGTCGGCGAAGCTGAGGACGAGCGCGGGCAATCCTGCATCGCCGGGCACGTCGCTTTGCTTCACGGGTTGGAGCGTGAACGCACGGTAAAATTGCGCAGAGGCAAGCGAGCCACTCGCGGGATCTTTCCACAGCTCGACGATGCGGTGCACATAGTCCTTTGCCTGGAGGCGGAAAACTTTGTCGGGACGCTCGGCGCGCGTCTCGTCGAAATTTTCGCCGCGCACGGGGCCGAATGCCGCGGGCAGCAGGCTGCGTTCGCCAAGCAGCAGCCCGTTGTAAAACGGCACGCTGATGCGCGAGCCGGGAAAGACGAGCAGCCCGCCGCCGCCGCGCACGTAGGATTGCAGCGCGTCCGCGGCGAGCGGCGAGAGATCCACGACATTGGCCAGCACGACGGCGTTGAAGTCGCGCAGCGCGGTCTTTTCAAATTCCACGCCGGTGACGGTGCGCGTCTTAATGACGAAGCGATCGCGCAATTCGAGCGGCACCGGTGTGAGCGCGTTGCACAAGTAGAAGACTTCGCTGTCGCGCGGTTCCGCGCCGGGGTCGCCGTCCACGAGGAGCACGTTCACTTCGTCAATGACGCGCAGAGCGAATGATCGCTGATCGTCGAACGGGCAGCGGTCCGAGTGCAGCCGCGCGGTGACGGTGTGGAAGCCCGGCTCGCGGAAGGTGGCGAAGAGCGAGAGTGACTTGGGCGCGCCGCCGACAGCGATGGTGTCGAGCATCTGCTCCTCGGCAGGCGGCTCGTCATCAATGGCGAGGCTCACCGCGACGCCGCCCACTTCGGCGGGGCCGAAATTTGCGACGGAGACCTCGAAGCGCAGCGGCTGGTTCACTGTGGGCAGCGCGGTCGCGAGGCGGATATCGGTGATGCCGAGATTGCGCTCTTCGCCCTCGGAGGTGAGCACAAGCGTCGCACGCATCTCGCGCTTCACGGATTCGAGCTGCGTGCGGATTTCACCGACGCCTTTCCAGCCCGCGGCCTGTCCGTCGGTGACGGCGTAGATGTGCTTGTGGACGCCCGGTTGCTTCTTCAGCACCTCGACCGCGCGGCGCAGCGCAGGCTGCCACTCCGTGCCCTGGTCCGTGCGCTTCGCCTCGCGGATGCTCTTGCGCGCAAGCGCGAGATCGCGCGCTGGCTCAGAGACGGATTCGCGCACCGTGTCCGACACAAGCCACACCGCGACGCGCGAACCCGCAGGCAGGCCGTCGAGTATCTGCCCCGCGGCCTTCTGAGCCTTTTCAAAACGCGACACCGCGCCATCGGTCGCGGACATCGAGCCGGAATTGTCCACAAGGAGGATCGCCGCCTCGTCGCCACCGAAGCCCCCGAAGCCGCCTTCGCGCAGCGAAGGCCGCGCGAGCGCAAACGCGAGCAGCGCGAGGATGAGGCAGCGCAGGATGAGCAGCAGGATGTCCTCGATGTTCATCTTCCGCTTGTTGCGATCCAC
>BJFP01000194.1:2515-8342 GCA_014189875.1 Verrucomicrobiota bacterium
CCATACCGATGCTGCCGCGTGGCGAGGTAGGCGGTGAGGACTTCGGCCCACGGTTGGTCAGTCGTGATGCGGATGTGCGTCGCGCCGCAGCGTTCGCACGCGAGGCGGATGCGATCCAAAAATGCGCCGAATTCTTCGAGGTAGCTCTTGCGGATTTCCGACGGACGCGTGAGCAGGCGGCCCTGCGCTTCGAGGCCGATGAATTCGACATTTCCCTGAAACGGAAACGACACCTCGTGCGGGTCGAGCACTTGAAAGACGATCACCTCGTGCCCGACGAAGCGCAGGTGCTGGATGCCACGGATGAGTTTGTCCTCGTCGTCGAGAAGATCGCTCATGAGCACCACGATCCCGCGGCGTCGCGTCTTGCGCGCGAGATCGTCGAGCGTCTCGGAAATGGCGGTGGGCTGCGTGGGATTGAACGCGGCGAGCACGGCGCAGATCGTGTGGATTTTCGCGAGGCTGTCCGTGCGCGGGATGTGCTCGCGCGGCTTGTCGTCGAAGACCGTCACTGCGGCGGCGTCGCGCTGGAGGAGGATGAGATACGCGAGGCACGAGGCCATCACTTTTGCATAGTCGAGCTTGCTCACCGCACCGGAGCCGTAGCGCATGGACTCGCTGCCATCGAGCAGCAGGTGCGCCACGAAGTTCGTCTCCTGCTCGTATTGCTTGATGTAGTAGCGGTCGCTGCGCCCGAGCACCTTCCAATCGAGATGCCGCGTGTCGTCGCCGGGGACGTATTCGCGGTGCTGCGCAAACTCGATCGCAAATCCGCGGAACGGCGACTTGTGCGCGCCGGCCATGTAGCCCTCGACGATCGTGCGCGCCTGGAGGCCGAGATACTCGGTCTTCTGGATCGCCTCGGGATCGAGCAGCGGCGACAGGGAGGATTTCGCGGGGGTGCCGGACATCGCGCGGAGAGTTGTATGTGCGCGGAGATTTTCCGAGGGGAAAAGTTCTCAGTTCTCAGTGCTCAGTTCTCAGTGCTCAGTTTCGCGCGGCATCGGAAATCTGAGCACTGAGCACTGAGCACTGAGCACTGAGCACTTTCCCTACTCCGTCCCCAGCGTGCGACTCGGCGCTGCCGAGGTGAGCAGCACGCGGTTGTTGCCGTTCACCTGCTGGATCGCGGCGACGAGTTCGCCGGGCTTGTGCTGCGCGCGCAGGGAAATGTTGTAGCGCAGCTCGGTCATCATCCCGGCCTGGATGGACTCGACGGAGACGAGGTCGTGGCGCTCGATAAACTTCGCGAAGACGGTCTCGAATGCGGTGTCGTAATTGATGTCGTTCGTCACGCGGACGCGCAGGTAGTGGCTCGCGCGATTCGGTGCGAACCAGTTGCCGCGCGAGAACAGATAGATCATCGCGCAGATGAGCGCGGTCGTCACAGCGGCGAGGCCGTATTGCCGCGCGCCGACGCCAAGGCCCGCGGTCATCGCGAAAAAGATGAACGCGACGTCGCGCGATTCCGAGAACGACGTGCGGAAGCGGATCATCGAGAACGCCGCGAACATCCCGAAGCCCGTGGCCATCGCCTTGCTGCCGTCGCCGCCGCGGATCACCATGACGATGACCGATACGACGATGCCGAGAATCATCAGCGTGTGGACGTAATCCTGCGAGAGCTTCGGGCCGCGGAACGTGGCCTTGTAAAGTGCGGCGATGAGCGACATGAGCCCGAAGCTGAGCAGCGCCGCGAAGCAAATCTCAGGCAACCCCGGCGCATCCGAGCCAAAGCCGAGTGTGACATTGAAAAAATTTACGAGCGATTTGCAGCCAGGAATGTCTTGGAGCACGCGAAGGAACAGCCCGAGCGCAGGCTCCTCTGGCGCGGCAACAGCGAGCAGTGGTGAAAAGAATCCGGTGGTGTGGAGCATGGGGTGATTCAACCCGCGACCAGTCAAAATGCTGGCGCGGTCATTGGTGAAAACTCTGCGATCTTTTCCGCCGTGCCCGCGGCGGCGGGCGTGCGCCAGTTCGGCGAGAGCATCGCGCGCAGCACCGGATCGCCCTCCTCGAGGGCGATGGAATATTTCGAATGGCTCTGCATGCGGCAGCCCGCGGCGGAGATCGTGCGGCCGAGCCAATACGGGATGCAGCCTGTGACTTTCACCTCCATGACCGTGAGCCCGTCGGTGTGCAGTTCGGAGCCTGCGGCAAAGAACCGGTCGTCCGGCTCGGGCGTGAGACTGTCGAAGCGCGCACGGATTCCCTCGTCGAAAGTCACGCGCAGATCGCTCTCCTGATCGAGCGCGGCGTAGGCGGTGCGTTCGTATCGCATCACCACGACGGGTCTGAAGTGTCGCCGGAGAACGAGGTCGTGCGCCTCGGCGATGATGCGCCGCTGCGGTTCGCTGAGCGTCACGCCCTCGGGTTGCAAGCCCTCGCACACACGCAACGCCTGCGCGAGCGGGAGCGGCACGCGCCGCTTCACGCCGCGGCCATCGCACTTGTGCTTGATCTCGACAAATGAGGACGCCGGCACCGCACCATCGTGGCTCCCGTACACCCGCACGCGCAGCTTGCGCCGGCTCGGGAGGCTGCGCGCCTTGTCCCAGTAGCAGTCGCGCTCGGCATTGTCGTAGTAGAGGCTCACCACCGGGTAGCGCGCACCGTCGCCGGCATTTTCATCGGCCCGCAGATACGAGCCTAGCTGCGCCATCAGCGCCGCACGCTGTGCCGGCGTGATCGCAAACTTCATCTCAAATCGATCAAGGCGAAAGCTCACGTATTAGGGCGGGCTCGGTTCATTCGGGAAAACAACGGGGGGCTTTTCGTCGTGCGCACCGCGCAAGGCAATCCGCATTTTGGCAGTGGCGTGAATTCCCGTTGAGCGTTAAACATTTAACATCAAACGGGGACTTTCTCCGGATTCTTCCTGCGCCCGTGGCACCCTCATTTGCCGCCGAAGAATTTCTTGAACGACCGAAGCACGCCGCCGTTTTCCTTGTCCGGTTTGCGCAGGCCGCCGTCGTCCCCGGTGCTGCTGTCGGGCTTCGGCGAAATCGGCGCGGGCATGCGCGCCACGCCTTTCGGGCCAAGCGCATCGGCGGGATATTTTTCGGCGGATGCGCGCTTCATCACGTCCACCCACACGGGAAGCGCGAGCGCGGCACCGTAGCCTTTCGGGATGATCGTCACGGGCTTGTCGAGGCCGACCCACACGCCGCATGTGAGCGTGCTCGTGAAGCCGACGAACCACGCATCGTGGTAGCCGTCCGTCGTGCCCGTCTTGCCCGCGGCGGGCTTCGTCCAGCCGAGCGACTTCGCAGAGGCTCCGGTGCCGCGCTGCATGATTTCACTCATGATGCCCGTCGTCATCGTGCACACGCTGCGCTCGAATACCGGCACCGTATTGTGCGCCGCACGGAAAATGATTTCACCGGCCGCGGAATCAATCCGCTCGATCACGTAGGCCTGCCGGCGCACACCGCCGTTCGCGAGAACGGTGTAGGCCATAGTCACATCCTTCGGTGTCGCCCCGAAATTTCCGATGTAACTCTGCGCGCTCAGCGGAATTTCCGGCAGCCCGGCCTTCGCCGCAAATTGCGCGACGTTCTCGAATCCCGCACGGTTGCCCACGCGGATGCTCATCGTGTTGCGCGAATGGATCAGCCCTTCCTCCGCGGGCAGCATCCCGCCGAATTTGTCGTCGCTGTTTCCCGGATGCCATCCGCCGCCATGCGCGATCTCGCCGGGCTCCAGCGGCCCGTCACTGATCGGCGTGTCGGGCGACATGCCCTTTGCAAATGCCGCCGCGTACACGAGCGGCTTGAACGTCGAGCCTACCGTGCGGTGCGAATCAATCGCGCGGTTGAACTTGCTGTCGCGATAGTCGCGCCCGCCGACCAGCGCGCGGATCGCGCCGGTGCGGTTATCCACGACGACGACCGCACCCTGGAGGTAATCCGTCGGCAATTCCATCTTCCGGTCTTCCTCGCTGTAACCCGATTTTTTCGGATGCGAGTAGTTCGGCTTCTGCTCGATCTTCGTGAGCGCGCGGTCGAGCGACTTCTGCGCCTCGTCCTCAAGCTCGGGATCGATCGTCGTGTAAATCTTCAGCCCGCCCTGCGCCTGCTGATCGTCGTCGAGCAGCACATCGAGTTCGCGCATCACCATATCCATCGCATAATTTTCCTGCGTGCTGATGCGCTTCGCCACGGCGATCTTCAGCGGCTGCTTCTTCGCGAGTTCGATGGCTGCCGGGGAAATGAGGTAACGCGTGCGGATTTCCTCACAGTCGGGAAGCGCGAGGCGCGTGAGCGCCCGGTCACGCTGCTCCTCGGCGAGCGGCATGTTCCGGAAGGGCGACGCCTTTGTCGGCTTGCAGATGATCCCCGCGATCATCGCCGCCTCGCCGAGCGAGAGATCCTTCGCCGATTTTCCAAAGTACACCTTCGACGCCATCTCGATCCCATACACACCGCTGCCGAAATAAATCCGGTTCATGTAGTGCGTCAGGATTTCCTCCTTCGTGAAATTCCGCTCCACGCGCAGCGCCACGAAGACCTCGAGCAGCTTGCGGTCAATGCTCTTGCGCTGACCGAGTTCGTCGAGCGAATTGCGCGCGAGCTGCTGCGTCAGCGTAGAGCCGCCCTGCGGGTTGCGCTTGATCGTCTGCACCACCGCGCGAGCCAGTCCGCGCGGGTCCACGCCGATGTGATGGAAGAACCGCGTGTCCTCCTGCGCGAGCAGCGACGCGATGAAGAACGGCGACACATCCGCGAGCGCGACCGGCACGCGGTTCTCGCCCTGCAGACGGCTCCACACCTTTCCATCCATGTCGAAGACCGTGCTCCGTTCGCGCATGTGCTCGATCTGACTGATGTCCAGCCGCGACGCCCGCCATGCGTAAAACCCGAGCACCGCCCCGACGATGAGCACCCCGATGCACGTCCATTTCAGCAAAAACCGCTTCCAGCGAAAATGCGAACGCGGCTTGTTCTCTTTCGAGCGGGAGCTGCGCGCGGTTTTGGACGAAGGGCGGGACAAGTGGGCGGGGTGAGAGTTGAAAGTTGAGATTCGAGGCTTTGCGAGAAGTCCGCGGTGTCGGGGGACAATTGAGAGGAAAAACACCAGCCGTTCAACGACACACTGCGCGCGAAGCCCGGCAAAGCAAATGGCGATGTCTTCCTTTGCCGTTTGGTGTTGGGCGTTTGGTGTTTGAAGTTGAGCCCGCCACAGGCGCGATGCGAATCCGGATGCGCTTCCAGAATCCGCTGCGCCGCTGCGCGGGGCCAAACTTCAAACACCAAACGCCCAACACCAAACACCAAGACCGCGCCCGGACAAACACCGGCTCGACTCCCAACTCCCAATCCTCAACTCTCCACCGCGTGCGCATCGACGTCCTCAGCCTCTTCCCCGCCATCGCTACCGCAGCCCTCTGCGAGAGCATGATGAAGCGCGCGCAGGAAAAGGGTCTCTTCACCTTCAAGTCCCACGACCTCCGCGACTGGACGCACGACAAATACCGCCGCGCCGACGACGCCCCCTACGGCGGCGGGCAGGGCATGGTGATGAAATGCGAGCCCATCTTCGAGGCCGTGGAATCGCTGCGCACGCCCGAGACGCGCGTCGTCTTCATGGGCCCGTGCGGGCGGCGCTTCGATCAGCGCATCGCGCAGGAATACTCCGACTTTGGCGCAAAGGGCGGCCACCTCATCATCCTCTGCGGCCACTACGAAGGCGTGGACCAGCGCGTCCTCGACCATCTCGTGGACGACGAAATCTCCGTCGGCGACTACGTGCTCACGAATGGCGTCATCGCCGCCGTCGTCTTCGTGGACGCCATCGTGCGCCTCATCCCCGGCGTGCTCGGCGACGA
>BJFP01000195.1 GCA_014189875.1 Verrucomicrobiota bacterium
TCGGTGCCGGTTACGGCGGTGATGTGCTTGTCGGTCGCGTTCTTGAAGGTGATCACGGCTCGATCCTCCCGTCCTGGATGATCACCGTGCATTCGTCGCCCTTTGAAACGCGCTCGATCCACACCTGGGCCTCCGCGCTCTCCGCCATTTCGCGCATCATCGCGAGACTGGCGGGGTCGAGGAGACTGCCATCGCGCACAAGCAGCACGCGCAGCCGCGGGTTGCTCGCCAGTCCGATGCCCACGGACACACGAAGTTGCTCCGCGCTCGACGCCTGCGAGAACGGAAGCCCGTTGAACAGGATCCCGTCGTCACCGAGCGCCAGCCCCTGCACTGGATACTTCGCGCCGTCCAGCTTCGCCCGCTTCTTCGCGTCGATCTCGGCCAGCTTCGCCGTCAGCGCCTCGGCCTTGTCGCGCAGCGCGGTCAGCGCCGCGTTCGCCTCCTCTGCCTGCTGGTTCTCGCGCAGCTTTTGATTCAGCGCGCCCACCTGGTCCAGCTTCGCGGTCAGCGCCGCCGTGTCGGTCTCCTGCATCTCCGCGGCCTTGATCCGCATCTCGCTCAGATCGCTTGCGAGCAGCTTTTCGCCCCGTTCCATGTCGGCGAGCCGCGTTTTTTCCGCGTTGAGCGCGGCCTCCATCCGGGCGATCTCCGCCTTCTGCTTCGCGATCCGCTCGGTCTGCGCGACGTGCTCGCTCGCCTTTTCCTTGCCGGCCGCAATGAAAGCAGTGCGCGCCGCGTTCGCCGCGTTCGCCGCCTTCAACTCCTCGGTGATCGCCGCCGCGCTCACTGGCTCCGCGGGTGCGTCGTCATGGTGCGGCATCCCGGCGATCAGCGCCTCTTTGTCCTTCACCGCGCGATTGACTCCCGTGCGCTCCTCAAACGTCGCCGCGCGCGCTGAGTCGAGCAATGCCGTGGAGATCCCGCACAGCTCGCGCAGCGTCGTGAGCTGGTCCGCCGGCTTCTGCCGAGTGAAAGCGAGCGGATCGAAACTGATCTTCCCGAGCATCGCGTCGAGCA
Source organism: Verrucomicrobiota bacterium (assembly GCA_014189875.1). GTDB lineage: Bacteria > Verrucomicrobiota > Verrucomicrobiia > Chthoniobacterales > Chthoniobacteraceae > SXWH01. The sequence continues at coordinate 1,021 of BJFP01000195.1, forward strand.
TCGCCTGCGGGCTGGGGAACTTCACGCCCTCCGCCGTGGTGACAGTCAGCGTGCCGCCTCCGGCCTGAGTGAAGGTGCGCGTGACGATGATTTCGCCAAGGTCGAGCACCACCCTGCCCTTAGCCGCGTCGCCGTGGACGGGGCGCGTGGTGTTTTTCCCAGTGGCGCCGCCTAGACCCTCGAGGGCGAGCGTGATGGCATCGAGCACGGAGCTTTTGCCTTGGGCGTTGTCGCCGCCGATGACGACGGTGGACCCGTCCGGCGTGATCTGCACGGCGGACAGGCGTTTTACGTTCTCGATCTCAAGTGAGACGATGTGGAGCGGGGTGTTGTTTGGTGTGGTCATGTTGTTTGTGTGGTTGTTGGTTCTGCGGAATCTTTTGCCTGCGCGTCGAGGTAATCGTCGGCCATTGTTGTCGTTTTCCACTTACCTGTGCTATCATCCTTCACCAGATAGCCGTCGTCCCTTAGCTTGTACCAATAATGCGCGGCAGTATTCTGCTTGAGTGGTTGCCCCATGCCGTCATACATATTCGCGACCGCCTTACTCTCGGCGTCGCGCTTACCAAGCAAGCGAGGGATGCCGGTATAGCAGAGCCGCAGCATTTCGAGCGCCGGTATTAGTGCATCATTCTTTCGCAGCTTGCGCCCGCTTTCCCATCGGTCGCCGCCCTTCTCCTTCTCGCCCTTCTTCCCCGGCGGCATCTTCAGCGCCGCGGGGTCGAGGCCGGTAGTGTCCCGAGTGAACAGCGGGAACTCCCATGAGATCACGAACGGATCGGTCTGCGCGAACGAGCGAACGATCGGCTCCACCGTGAAGTGGACGCTCTCGCCCTGGCTTTCCTCGTGCTCAGTCATCAGCAGGAGCGCGTCCGCATCGCGCCCCACAACTCCGCTTCCGCTGATCCGGTCAATCGCCGACTTGGAGGCCTGGTTGCCCTTGGAAAAGTGCGCGGCATAGACCACCGCCGCGCCGGTCAGCACGGCCATGCTTTCGATGTGCGCCATCACCGCGGACATATCCGACGCCGCGTTCTCGTCTCGGCCCATCATGATCTTATAGAGCGGATCGATCACGATGAGGGAAAACGGTTCGCAGTTGGTGATGTATTCGGTCAGTTCCTCGCAGATTTGCTCCACCGGGCGAAGCAGGCCGCGCAGCGTGAACTCCATGAGCGTTCCCGGCTGCGGCACCACGCCCTTTGCGGTCGCGACTTCGAGGATGCGTTGCTCGATCTCGTACTTGAACAGCTCAAAGTTGATGTAGAGCACGCGGCCCTTCACGCAATCAAAGCCCCACCAAGGCACACCACACGCCACCGAGATCGCGAGATCGATCGTCGTCCACGTCTTGCGGCCCTTGGATGAGCCTCCGATCGCCAGCTTCGCGCCCCGGCGGAGAATCTTGTCGATCACCACGGCGGGGATCGGCGAGCGGTTTTCCGGTCGGATGGCGAAAGCCATGTCCCTCATCGGCGGCAGCTTCGTCGTGCGCGCCGGCACAGCTTGGGAGATCGCTTGGAACAATCTCAGCGCGTCCGCCGATGCGTCCGCCTTCAGCCACGCATTCGGATCCTCGTATTCCTTCGGGGTATCCACGCGACGACACGGCACCGTGCCCGCCAGCGCCACGATACCTTGCACCCACTCCTCTGCCGGAATCTTGCCCGCCTCGGTCGGCTGATCGTTCTGCGGCCACAGGATGAGCGCGCGCCCCTCGGTGATGTAGCGGGCGAGGATCGCCGCGTTGCTGGCACCGCGCGTGATGAAAAACGCAATCGGCGGCCATTCAGCCTCGCCGCGGTGGAGCCCGAGCCGGTCGATCACTGCGAAGGCGTCCCACTGGCTTTCAAAGGTGTAGAGCTTCGACGCCTTCGCGATGTCGCCGATGATGAGCGGGCGCGTCCCGGGCGATTGCTCGCCGTGGTAGCGATACTGCCACTTCGGGGGCGGCGGATCGAGTGGGTTGCCCGCGGCGTCCTTCTGGCGATTGCGAACGTGCGCCGCGATCACCAGCCCGCTCTCGTCATGCACCGGCAGCGCGAGCGCCAGTCCGTGCCGAGTCTCATGCAGGCCGATGAGACCTTGCGCCACGAGCCAGCCGCCGAACTCCAGCGAAAAGCCGCGTTGCTCGCAGAGTTGCGCCAGTGCCTTGCTGGTCATCGCCTCCACGCACTTCTGCCATTCGTCGGCGTAGCTTGGCAGCGCCGGGAGCGCCGCGGGCTTCACCCTCGGCGTCGGACGCGGCGGGGGTGTTGCCACGCGCGGGCGGGCGGGCGCCGGATGGCTCCCATTGGTTGCCGCGGGTGCCGTCGTGCCGTCTTTCTGGCGCTTCTCAAATTGCCCGCCGAGCCACGACGCGCACTCATCGCCAGCCTTCGCCACCCATCCGTCGCCGCCGTGGTAGCCGTGCCGCATCGCCCAGAGGTCGAGCAAGGTGCCTGTCTCCCCCGTACTCCAGTCCTTCCACACGCCCGCCTTCAGGCCGGACGTGCAGATGGAAAGCGACGCCCCCGGCGATCCGCTCACGTCGCCGATCTGCCATTCCCGCCCAGCCATCTTGCCGGTGGGAAAAAGGAATGTCGCGAGTTCTGCCGCGCGCTCGCGCAGGGATTCTTTGATTTCGTCGAGGTTCATGCTTCGGATTTCTGGCTGCGGTGGATTGCGTGGTTACTCATGCCCTTGGGGTTCTCTCGGTCATCGCGGCACACGCCGCGAAGCCCAACTCGAAGCCCTGCGTCGCCGCGAGCTTCAGTGACAGGAGCACTACGGGCTCCTGAGAATCGAGAAGCGGCAGCGCGCCGCCGTCCTGCAGCACGGCGCACAGCCTCGTTGCCGTTTCGGTCGCGATCTGGTTCGCGACGGCGTGGATCTCGGCCTCGCTCATTTTGCCCCCTTCGGCTTCAGCGCGCGAATGTCGAAACCGCCCACCTTTACCGGATTTCGCGACGGGTTCCGGTCGAGCAGGTTCAGCCGGTGCCGCCAGATCACCAGCGCGCTCGGGAATTTCGCACCTGCCTCCGCGCCGACGAATTGCACGCGCCCGCGGATGAATCGGATCTCGTCCGCGGTTCGGAGCACGGTATCCTGCCACGCCTTCGTGTCCGTGCGCGCGTCCGCCGTTCGGAGCACGGTATCCTGCCACGCCTTCGTGTCCGTGCGCGCCGGCACGAGCGCCACGATCACCTTCGCGCCCTTGCGCGACTCGTCCGCGCACTTCCTCATCCAGTCGTTCATGCGAGAATACGGGGGATTTACGTACACGCTCCGGCCATGCCAAGACTGCGCCAGCCCGTCGTCCGCCTCGGTGAAGAACAGATCGCACTTCGCCGTGTGCGCGTAGCAGCACGGGTCCAGCCCGAAATCAAACTCCTCATCGAGCGCGTCGAACAACCACTGCGGGGTCGCCCAGTCGTCTTTTTTTCCGCCAAAGAGATCGCTCATACCTCGTCCTCCTCGCGCAGCTCGCGGTGCATCGCCATTTCATCGGCGATGAATTTCGCCGCTTCCTTCACCTTCAGTGGCGGGTTTGCGTTGTGGACGAAATCGAGCAGGTGGTTCATGTGGATCGCGGTCTGTTTCTGGATCGGCTCGTCGTACGAGTATTCCTTGTAGGTTGGCAGGTTCATTTTGTGGTTTTGGAAAATCGTTGGTCGAGCCACGCCTTCGCGCCGGCGAATGTCTCGGTCTCGGGGTTCGGGTGTTTCAGGTTCTTCAGCAGTCGCACTTGCGCCACCGTCGCGAGTCCCTGCTTCCGGCGGGAAAAGAACACGTCGAGCAGCGCCGATGCGTGCCCGCGGCCCCGGACGCTCCCGGCATCGAAGCCGAAGCGCACCAGCATTTCCGCCTGCTTTGGCGAGATCGGCGATTCGTGCCACTTCATCGTCGGCTCGAAATCCGCCACGTTCGGCGCGTGCGCGAGCACGGCCCACTCCTCCACGCTGATCGTCTTCGTCTTTCGCTTCTCCATGCGCGCCAGTTTCTCGGCCAGGCTCTTTTCCCGCTCGTGTTCCGCGTCGGCGAGCATGTTCAGAAGATCAAGTTCCTCCTGCTTCGCCGCCACGCGCTCGCTCATGCTCCTGCGGTCCTCGTCCCGTCCGGTCACAAGGTTCGCCGGTCGCACCAGGTTCATGTCCTCGTGCAGCCACAGCGGATCGAGCAACAGCAGGTTCCGCTTCCGCGATCCGTGCGTGCAGCGCTCGGTGCATCCCCAAGGGCAATAGACTCGCGTTCCGCGCCCCACCATCTGCGAATTACCCACGATGGCGACCTTTCCAAAGCGCCGGGTAATCAATGTTCCGACTTCATTTTGAACGCACCAGCACCGTTCTCCTTCTAAATTTTGATTCTTGCCCCAAGTCGGCCTATCCTTTCCGTCTCCTCCGATACGCATCCAATTCTGTTTCTTGAGATGAACGCAGTAAATTGGGTTTTCGTTGTAGTGCAACTCAGCCACATTGCAGCGATACCCATTGAGAACGGCGGTAATTTGCAACCTGTCCGCGAACACTTTATTGCCGGTTGAAATATGGAAGGATCGCCGCGTCCATTTCCGCCCCCCTTGTTTAGCCCCGTCGCCGAGATGAATCGCCTGAATCAGCACATCGAACTGGCGGGATGAAACCTCCATGAGTTTCTCGCTGAAATCCTTCGATAGATATTCATAGATCGCGCCCCATCCACGAAGATGCAGATCGGTGCCTCGCGGCTTTCCTTTAGAGATGGTCCAAAACACGCAATCGCTGTTTGATTTGAACTGAGAGACACGCTTACGCACTCCTCGTGTGAACTTAAAGCCGCACCCGATGATGCACTTTTCGATTTCCTCCAACCAAGGCTGATGTGCTCCTTGCGTGATACAGATTCCTCCAGTGGCCTTGTTGATCGTGCCGTCAGTCATCACCCATCCAATAAATCGCAGTTCGTCGTCGGTGAGCGGAACGCCTCTGCTCCGAGTGTATCCGGCGCACGGCAAATATGAGGTGTCTCTGAGTTTAGAAAGCTCCTCGGCGGTCTTGAATTTCCATCCGGTTCGTTTCTTGTGATCATACAGCATCCGGTGATTGCTGGTTACTCGGATGTCTGCGGATTGGCTCTTGATCGAATAGAATGCCTCATCTGGAAGTAGCGGCCTGCGAGTTGACTGGATGGCGGGCACGAATCGGATGGATTCACTCGCCGGATCGAATGCTGCCACGGATTCGCCAACCCTTACGTCCTTTTTCCACCCTTCCGAAGTCAGTATTTCCGTCTGCTCATCCAGGCAAAAAAGAATCTCCGAGCGCGTCGGCCGCAGGATCATCATCGCCGAGATCGCCGGGTCGTCGTAGCCCTCAGTCAACAACATCGAGTTCGCGAGGATCTGAAAGTCCGTGCCGTGCGCGGAAAGGATGTCGGCCCGCTCCTCGCTCACGCCGCTCACGCCCGCGGCCTTGAGGCCCGCCGCATTGCACAGCGCGACGAACCGCTCCACCGTCTTGATGAGCGGCAGAAAAACGAGCGTCTTGCGGTCGCCGATCTCCGCGCCGAGGCGCGCAACGATGCTCTCAAGGTAGGGATCGAGGGCGTGATCCACTTGCTCCTGATCGTAGTCGCCGTTCTTGACCGCAAACGAGATCGCAGGCGCGGCCTTGTCGGCGATGAGCGGGAAGCTCTTGACGCTGATCGGCGAGAGATAGCCCGCGCGGATCAACTCAATCAGCCCGACCTCGAAAGCGATCGTCTCGAAGAAATTCCCGAGCGCCTTCTTACCCTTCGTTCCCGGCGTTGCAGTCACGCCCAAGACCTTCGCGCCGCCGCCGAGGAAATGCTGAAGCGTCGGCTGATAACTGTCCGCCAGGGCGTGATGGCATTCATCCACGATGATCCGCGTGAAATGGTTCGCCGGGAACCGCTCGAAGCGTCGGCAGAGTGTCTGAATGCTCGCGACCACCACGCGCGCATCGAGGCTTGCGCGCGCATCCGCGCGCTCCAGTTCGGAGTTGATGCCCGTCGCGCGCATGAGTTTCTGCGCCGCCTGCGTCAGCAGTTCCTCGCGGTGCGCGATGATGAGCACGCGGTTCCCATCCCGCTCCGCGATGTGCCGCTGAGTGAACATCGAGAACACGATGGTCTTGCCGGCCCCGGTCGCAGCCACGCCGAGCACTTTGGAAAACTCACGGAACGCCTGCTCTACGCTCTCGACGGAGGCGGATTGGTAAGGGCGGGCGATCATCACCAAATCCCCCGAATAGATTTCAGCTTCCGCCTCACGTCGCATGGCCGGTCGTCCGCGTAAAACACAGCCTCGCGCACGCGAACCTCATCGCGAATTACGACGTGCCGCTCCACGATGCGGCGTGACGGCATCGGCGCTGCGTCCATCTTGGCTTGCTCCGCGCGCACGCGGTTCCAGCGGATGTTCACGCGCTCTCTAGCTTTTAGACTCGCGCGGCGTATGCTTTTGATTGTGCTCCACTTGCTCATTTTCCGGTATCGTGTTGAGTCGTATAATTACTTGTTGTATTTCCTTCCCTTCGAGGCGGAGTATTCACCCTTCGGAAGACCGGACACGCATTCCTCGAAGCCGTCCATTGAGACGTGCGCGAACGCTTCATTGCCCCAAGTGTGCCACCCGAGCCGCTGGCGACGTGCGAATAGCTCCACGCGCGGGCCGTCGCTCATCGCTTCGATGACATCCGTGAAGAACTCAGGCTTGGCACTGTGCGCGTTGTGCGGGCGTGTGATGTTCCACCACGTCGAGTCTTGCCGCCTCTTCTCCTGCGGCATCTTGCCCTTGCGCCCATGCACAAGGAACTCTGTTGTCGGGCAGTAGAGTCCACCTTGCCCAGTGCCGCGAGGCGTCTTGCACCATGTCAGCACTCCGCAGTAACGGAAGCCCCACGCCTCGACCACGCGGAACGATTCGGGGAGGTATTTTTGCGTTGTCCACAGGTAGAGTTCGCAGTCATCCGCGGCGAGATTCGCGACCGGAAGCGCGGCGATTTGTTCGAGGCTCATCGTGGAGTATGGCATCTCCCGCACCTTCGAGTTTGGCCTGCACCACGCGCTCGCCTTTCCCCACGCGCCATAGTGCCACGGCGGGTCTGCCACGATGCAACGATACCGCTGCGCGTTTGGCTTAGAATCCCCCCGCTCCAAAGAGGCATCGTGCTTAGATGCCGGGTCGTGAACTTCAACGGCGGAAATACAACCACCGCTTGCAGCGAACTCGCCTGTTGGCTTGCAGTTGACGCTTGGAGTGGTCATGGGGTTTTCGTGCTTTCACCGCTCCCGCTCGGCGAGTCGCTGAAGCGGACGTT
>BJFP01000196.1 GCA_014189875.1 Verrucomicrobiota bacterium
GAGGTGATCCCAGCCGCCCCGCCGGTGAAGGAAGCGCCCGCGAAGTAGGCGTTGATTGAGAGGTGGCGGCGAAAGGTCTCGGCCTTCGCCATGTCCTCCGCATTGGCGTGCCTGCGGCGTTGCCCCACTCGCCTGCGAACAGTCGTGGCGTCAGGGTATCTTTTCACAGCGCCTCGATCGTCCGAACAGTCCGCACGCCCTCCGCCGACACGCACACCGAGATTTTTTGGATTGAATCTCCCGGAGTTTCTGGCACGCACGCTTCGCCGGGTGGATATCCCCTCCGCCCCCGTGGCCCAGCAAGGAACCAACAACGAAACAGCCATGGTTAACAAAAGACAAAAAACCGAGGGAGCCAAAAAAACGGCCACCACCACGCCCAAGCGTATCACCGCAGCGAAGCCGAAGGCCGCCGCCCGCAGTGCGGGAGCCGCGCCGAAAGCCAAGCCTGCAAAAAAGAAAACCGCCGGGCCGTCCGCAATCAGCACGGACGACATCGCGCTCCGCGCCTACTTCATCGCCGAACGGCGCCAGCAGCTCGGGCTGCCGGGCGATTCGCTCGGCGACTGGATCGAGGCCGAGCGGCAGTTGCTCGGCGAGCGGGTCACGCACGGCGTGAACTAGCCCGCGCAGCGCTCCACAGGGCGCAGGGGAAAAGACACGGGAAAATGCGCTCGCCTGCGCGGACGGATCTTCGTGCCCGGGTCTTGCAGTCGCGTCGTGTTCGTAATGCACGTTTTCACAGGATATTGCCGTAGATTTAAAAATTCAGAAATAGACTTGCGCGTTTCCGGAGGTGCGATAATCTCCGCCCCGCGTTCGGAACCGGATGCAACACTTTATAAATGTTCTGGGGGGAACATCGGCCCTCCGTAGCCTTTCGGCTGCGGGGGGCCGAACTTTTTTCCGGGGATCGCTCCGGGAGGTAAAGCGTGGGATTGCGCGCCGCGCCGCGGGCAGGAAAGATGCCCGGCTCGTGAGCCACTCCCAACACCACTGTAAACCATGAGGATCGGGCTCGTCCGCAGGGGCTATTCGTCGAGCGGCGGCGCGGAATCGTATCTGTTCCGCTTTGCAAATGCGGCGCGGACGGCGGGGCACGAGCCGGTGCTCATCTGCGGGCCGGAATGGCCACGCGATGTGTGGCCTCACGACATGGTCGTCGTGGCCGGGAAGACGCCCGGCGAATTTGCCGACCGGCTCGATGATCGGCGAGCGAGCGGCGGCTGGGATGTGCTCTTCAGCCTCGAACGCGTGTGGGCGTCCGACGTGTATCGCGCGGGCGATGGCGTGCATTCGGCGTGGCTGGACCGGCGCGCGCAATTCGAGCCCGCGTGGCGCGGATGGTTTCGCAAATTCCAGCGCAAGCACCGCGAGATCATCGAGCTGGAGTGCGCTCTCTTCACCGGCGGCGCGCGGCGCGTCATCGCGAATTCGCAGATGGTGAAGGACGAAATCATCCGGCTCTACGGCACGCCCGCGGAGCATGTGCATGTGATCCACAACGGCGTCCCGATTCACTCCGCGGAGCCCGGTGCGCGGGAAAAAGTGCGCGCGGAACACGGCCTCGCGCCGGCGGAATACGTCGCACTCTTCGCTGGCAGCGGCTGGGATCGCAAGGGCTTGCGCCACGCGGTCGCGGCGGTGAACGCGCTAAAAATCCCGATCACGCTGCTCGTCGCAGGGCGCGGCGGGCGCGGTGAGCAGCGCACGCTGCCGCCGTCGGATCGGGTGCGGTTTCTCGGTGCGCTGCCGGGCGAAAAATTGCGCGCAGTGCTCGCCGCGGCAGATGTGTTCATCCTGCCGACGATTTACGATCCGTTTTCGAATGCCTGCATCGAGGCGCTCGCCGCCGGCCTACCGGTGATCACCACGACTGCAAACGGCTTTGCGGAAATCATCGCGCACGGCGAGGAAGGCCACGCGGTCGCACCCGGCGACACGCGCGCACTCGCGGATGCGCTCGCAACATGGGCCGATCCCGCGCGGCGTGACGCAGTGCGCCCGCGCCTGCTGGAAAAAGCCGCGCATTTTTCCGTCGAGAAAAATCTCACGCGCACGCTCGAAGTGATCACCGCGTTGCATCTTTGCTGAACGGTAGAACGCGTCGCTCCGCGCGCGTTGCTGTGGGTGCGGGACGTTCTGTGTGCAGCCGGAAAGAAACGCGAGCGGAGCGATGCCCTCCACCGTCATCCGTGCGCTTTCACAAATGCGGCTGCCACGCGCCTACTGCCCCGACCCGCCTGCCGCAGCCGGAGCGCCCGTCGCGAACGGCGCGCCCTTTTGGATCCACCGGATGATCGTGAGCACCTCCTCGCCGGTGAGCGCCTCCTTGCCCTTCGGCGGCATCACGTCGTCATCATCGGGCGGGAGCAGGATGAGCCGCACGAATTCGCTGCCGAGCGGATCGCCGGGTTTGATCGCGACCTTCTCGCTCTCGCCACCCTTCAGTGCGACGACGGGATCATCGAGCCGGTAATCGCCCTTTTGCTTTTCCTTCCCGTGGCACTTCGCGCATTTCTTCTCAAAGATCGGCTGCACGCGCTCGACGAAAAATCGCTGCTTCTCGTCGAGGTTCGCAGGGGATGCGGCGTCTGCGGTTTCGGCGGATTTTTCGCCGAGCAGCTTACGCACGAATGTCGGCGCATTTTCGGTGAGATACTTCGAGCCGTGCGTGAGATTACCGCCGACGTGCCCGGCGATCACGACCAGCACGAGCGTCGTCGCGAGCAGTCCGCGGTAGGCAAGTTTCAGCATGCGCCGCGACTCATCACGAAAGGCAAAGCGCTGCACTGCGAGCGAGAGCACCGTCGCCACGACTACCGCGATGCCCGTCCAGCGGTGCGACTCCACTTCGCGCACCTCGTAGCCGCCGTCCGTCGCGCGCAGGATGCCAAACGCCGCGGTCAAGATCCCGCTCAGCAGGCTCAGCCACAGCGTGAGCTTCGCCACCGGCTTGAGTGCCGCGCTCGGACGCCACATGCGGTACATTTCCAACACGCAGACCATCGTGAGGAAGCCGATGGGGAAATGCAACACCACCGCGTGAAACGGCGCGAGGAACGGACGCCACAGGAAGGCCTTCTGCGCAGCCGCAGGGGCGGCGTGCGCGGAGAGCGTCAGTGCGGTGAAAATGAACATCGGCACGGCGAGCGAAGGCCATGTGTGATTGGGAGAACGTCGGTGCATTGGTAGCGGCGGTTTGGGTTTTGGTAGCGTGAACATACGAGCCGCGCCGCACCGTGCGCTCCACCGATCTTGTGAGTCGCAGACCACACCTTGCCAGCGGTCGCCCCCCGCCCTGCGCCGTGAATCGCGCACCGCGCCCTTGCGCTTCCCTGGAGTATCGCTAAGAAGCGCGCCCCCGTTCGGGTTGACCCACCGCCCGTGGTCGATGACACTCCCTCGCTTGAAGCCCACTCCTCTCCTCTGCGCCCTCGCCTTCGCCGCTGCCCTCACCGGCTGCGACCGCAAACTTCCGCGCGCATACGAAGCGCCGAAGGATCGCCCTTTCGTCCCACCGAAAGAAACCGCGCACAGCGACGACGACGGCCACGATCACGGGAAGAAGCCGCCCGCGCGCGCCGAGGAAAAAGTGTGGCGCCCTGCGCTGACATGGACATTGCCCGCGGGCTGGAAGGATGCAGGCGCGGACGCGGCGAATGTCGGACGTTTCGCAGCAGGCGATGCGTCGGTCGCGATCACCGCGCTGACTTCGATGGAGGGAAAAGAGACGATCCTCGTGAACATGTGGCGACAAGTGCGCAAACAGGAACCGCTTGAGGAAGCCGAAGCCGCGAAGCTCCTCAAGGAAGTCCCGATCGCGGGAGCGAAGGGCATGATGTTCGAGTTTGCCGACGAGAAGAGCGAGAAGCCGGCGCGCTTCGTCGTCGCGTTCATACACCGGCCCGAGGGCAGCTTGTTTTTCAAAATCCAGGGCCCCGATGCCGCGGTCACCGCGCAGAAGCCCGCGTTCTTCGAGTTCCTGAAGGCGGTGAAACTTTCCGAGAGCAGCGCACCCGCACCGGCTCCCGAAGCAAAAGGCTGGCCGGGCGAACTCCCCTCAGGCTGGACCCAAGTCCCACCGGGGCCGATGCAGCAGGCGAAATTCTCCGTGCCGGAAAAGGACGGCGCGAAAGCCGAAGTGATGGTGAGCGTCTTCCCGAGCGCGACCGGCGGCACCGTGGAAAATGTGAAGCGCTGGCGCGGCCAACTCAAGCTCGCCGCGATCCCCGACGAAGAAGTCGCGAAGCTCGCGCAGCCGCTCGCAGGTGCGCCGGAAGGATCGATCATCGTGGATTTGAAAAATGAAAACCGCGCGCTCACCGGCGCGATCGTCCCGCGTGACGGCCAGTGGTTTTTCATCAAGCTCCTCGGCGACGCGCCCGCCGTCGCAGCCGCGCGCGAGGCGTTCGTCAAATTTGCAACCAAGCTTCCCTGATGTCCTCGCTCTGGAAATTTTTCACTTCACTCCGTCTCACCGTCTGGCTGCTCGGCATCTCGGTGCTGCTCGTCTTTCTCGGCAGCCTCGCGCAGGTGAACGAGGGACTGTGGAATGCGCAGGCGCGCTGGTTCAAGTCCTTCGTCGTCGTGCGGCACGCGGGCGATGCGTGGTGGGTGCCGCCGGTTTTCCCCGGCGGGCATCTGGTCGGCTCGCTGCTGCTCATGAACTTGCTCGCGGCGCACTTCAAGCGGTTCAAGTTCAGCTTCGAGAAATTCGGCATCCAGCTCACGCACTTCGGCGTCATCGTGATGATCATCGGGCAGGGCATCACAGACAAGAAACAGGTCGAGAGCTTCCTCGGTTTCGAGGAAGGCGAGGCGCGGAATTTCACCGAGCATCACCGGGACGCTGAGCTCGTATTCCTCCGCGAGAAAGACGCGGACAACGATGAGGTCGTGGCCTTCCACGAGGATCTCTTCAAGCCGCGCGGCCTGCTTGTAAAATCGAAGCTGCCTGCGGATCTCAAGCACGAGAAGCTGCCGTTCACCCTGCGCGTCCATGAGTTCGGCATGAATGGCGACGTGCTCAGCCCCGCATCGGTGAAGACGATGGCCGAGCGCCTGAAGACCGCGCTCGCGACGCTGGACGGGAAATTTTCCACCGCTGAGGCGCTCGTGCCCGTCGCGGAAATTGACGTGGCAAATGTCGAGCGCGCGATGACGTGGCGTCGCGCAATGAAAAGGCTCGGCGGCTCGAACGACGAGCTGCTCGCGGAGGTGAAACGCCGCGCCGCAGACCCGAGGCAGGCCGCCGAACTGATGGCCGCGGTGAAGAAGCAGTTCCGCGAGGACATGCTCGGCGCGTTCAAGCAGGCGGGCGAACGCGCGCGGAAATTCGGCGAGCCGCGCATGGGGCCGGAGATGCAGTTCGTCGCGGAGCTGGAGGAAGCCGGGCATCTCGCGGACGCGGAAAAGGAGGAGGCAAAAGCGACGAACGGCTCGGGCCGCGGCGCGCGCATCGTGAACCGCGCCGAGGTGAAGGACGACAAGCAGGGCCGCAATTTCCAGTGGGCCGTGTTCGAGATCCTCGAGGGTGGCAAATCGCTCGGCACATGGCTCGCATCCTCGCGCCTGAATCCGCAAGAGATCGAAGTGGCAGGGCAAAAGTGGCGCGTGCAGATGCGCAATGAGCGCTACTATTTGCCCTACAATCTCCAGCTCGTCCGCGCGCGGCAGGAAGTCTATCAGGGCACTTCGCAGGCGAAAGTTTTCGCGAGCCGCGTGAGGATCATCAATCCGAATACGAAGGAGGATCGCTCGACCGACATCACGATGAACAACCCGCTGCGCTACGCGGACCTCACATTTTACCAGAGCACGATGGGCCAGGGCGAACGCGGCCCCGGCACCGCAGCACTGCTCTCCGCACTGAGCGGCAGGCCGCCCTCGGATTTCGTGGACATGGAGGAGAAGGAAGGCGGGCGCAACAGCGGCCTGCAAGTGGTGGGAAACCCGTCCATGCTCGCGCCCTACACCGGCTGCCTGCTCGTGGGCTTCGGGATGCTGTGGCAGTTCCTTTTCCACCTCACCCGCTTCCTCGCGAAACGCGCGGGCCTGCCGCCGCCGGACTTCGGCGTGCCGCATCCGCTGCTGCCGGTGTGCGCGCTGCTGATCATGTTGCCGGATGTCTTCCTCGCGTGGATTGCGATTAAGAATGGCACGCTGTTCGCGCTCGCGGTGGTCGCCGTCACGCCATTCATCCGCGGCGTGCTCGCATGGCAAGTGTGGCGCGGGAAGCACCTCGTCTTCTCGATGGTGCTGCTGCTCGTGCCGACGATTCTCGCGGTGCCGTTCGCGCTGAAATACCAGGAGACGCACGGCTCGATGCTGTGGCCCGTGAGCATCGCGCAATTTGCGGCCTTCCTCGGCATCGCCTACGTTGTCTTCAGCAACCGCCCACGCACCATTTCCGCGCACGCATGAAAAAGTGGCTCCCTCTCATCATCACGCTCCTCGTCGCCGGCTGGTACGCCGGGAAACTCCGCGTGCCCGCGGACAAGGACTGGGCGTTCAATGACTTTGGCCGCATCCCCGTCGTCGTGGACGGACGCCACATGCCGATGGACACGCTCGCACGCACCGTCCTCACGCTGCTGCGCGAGAGGCAGTCGGCAAACTACGAGCCATGGAAGGGCGGCCTTGAAAAACCGCGCCTGGCCAGCGCCACCGAGTGGGCGCTCGAGGCGATGGTCTCGCCGGCGATCGCCGACACGCGCCCCGTCATCCGCATAGACAATCCCGATCTGAAGGGCCTCTTCGATCTGCCGCAGCAGGCCGACAAGGCGAAGCAGACTGACGGCAAACATTTCTCGTGGGAACAGCTTCAGCCGAAGTGGCCCGAATTCATCTCCGAGGTGCGCCGCGCATCCGCAAAGGACGGCGACAAGCAGACGCCCTACGAGCAGGCGCTCGTCCGCCTCGCGGGCGGCGCGCAGGCATACCGGAAAATGAAGCTCACCTTCGGCCCCGCCGCGAGCGGCGATCTCGCCGCCGGGCTCACCAAATACCAGCAGCGCATCGCCGCATGGCGCGACGCGTTCAAGGCGAGCCTGCAAGGCCAGGAATTTGACCAGGAGGCTTACGGCTGGGGCGAGGAACAGCGCGCCTCCGCCGCGCTCATCGCACCGCGCAAGGGCGCGGAAAAGGCGGGCGATTCGAAATGGGCAAGCCCGTTTGACGAAGCGCTCGCGATCGAACGCGGCGAGTCCGCACCGTCGCTCGCGGGCTACGCAGCCATCGCGAAGGCATTCCGCTTGGGTGATCGCGAGGGATTCGCCACCGCCGTGCGAAGCCACCTCGACAGCATCAAGGCAAAGCAAGGATTCGCAGCCGATCTGAACAAGGCCTCGCGCGAACAGCTCCTCAGCTTCGCCGCGCCGTTCTACTGGGGCATGTGGATTGCCGTCATCGCCGGGCTCATGGCGATCATCTCCTGGTTCAGCACCGCGAGGCTCGAATGGCTCCGCCGCACCGCCGTTCAGCTCATGCTGCTCGTGCTCGTGATGCACACCGCCGGCCTCATCGCGCGCTACCTCATCGAGGGCCGCCCGCCGGTGACCACGCTCTACACATCCGCGATTTTCATCGGCTGGGCCGCGGCGATCTTCGGGCTGCTGTTCGAGAAAATCTACCCCTACGCGATCGGCGTCGTCGTCGCGGCCGCGCTGGAATTTGGCGCGCTCTTCATCGCACACAATCTCCACATCAATGACGGCACGACCTTCAAGGTGCTCCAGCCCGTGCTCGACACGAACTTCTGGCTCGCGACGCACGTCGTCATGGTCACTCTCGGCTACGCAGCGACATTCGTCGCGGGCTTCATCGCGATCATCTACATCATCCGCGCCGCCACGGGAAACCTCGCGTCCGATCTTGCGAAAAGCCTCACGCGGATGACCTACGCGATCGTCTGTTTCGCCACGCTGTTCAGCTTCGTCGGCACCGTCCTCGGCGGGCTGTGGGCGGACCAAAGCTGGGGCCGATTCTGGGGCTGGGACGTGAAGGAAAACGGTGCGCTGATGATCGTGATCTGGAATGCCATCCTCCTGCACGCGCGCTGGGGCGGCATCGTGCGTGAGCGCGGCCTCATGTGCCTCGCCATCTTCGGCAACGTCGTCACCGCATGGTCATGGTTCGGCGTGAACAACCTCGGCATCGGCCTCCACAGCTACGGCTTCACGACGGGCGTGATGATCGCGCTCGGCGCGTTCGTCGCGCTGCAGCTCGCGCTCATCATCTGCGCCTGGACGCTCTGCGA
>BJFP01000197.1 GCA_014189875.1 Verrucomicrobiota bacterium
ACGGCGATTCCGGCATAGCCTCCCGCCATGCTCGATTGGTCCACATGCAAATCCGTCGAACGCGTGCCGGGGCGCGTCAGCGGCGCGTGGGTGTTCAAAGGCACACGCCTTCCGGTGCGCTCGTTGTTTGAAAACATCGAGGCCGGAGCCACCGTGGATCAGTTCCTCGAATGGTATGAAGGCGTCACGCGCGGGCAGGTGATCGAAGTCCTGCACCACGCCGAGCAGAGCCTCGCCGCCGCGTGATGCGGATCCTCTTCGACCAAGGCACGCCCGTCCCGCTCCGGCGCTGACTCGCCGCGCACCGCGTCGAGACTGCATAGCAATGCGGATGAGCGGAACACTCCAACGGCGACCTGCTTTCCGCTGCGGAATCAGCCGGCTTCGCCCTCCTCGTCACCACCGACCAGAACCTGCGCTACCAGCAGAATCTCTCCGCCCGACGCATCGCCTTCCTTGTCCTCACCGTCGCCAACTGGCCCACGCTGGAGCCACACGCCACGGAGATCGCCCTCACCGTGGATGCAATGCAGCCGGGTGCCTTCCGGGAGTGGTCCCCGCCGCAGTAGCGCCGCACCCGCGCCCCGCGCAAAGCAGCCATCACCACTCCGCGTGATGCCCCGGAAACCGCGCATGAGAACCCCGATTGCAACGCCCCGGCTTCGTGGATTCCTGCCTTCCAAATTCAAAAGCGCACAACCGGGCAAAGCCGGAGATGCCGGAATTCGCCGAAGCAATTTCAGCCCCCACCCCCGCCTTCACCGCGCTCCGCTTTGCCTTTTGGAAAAATGCCGGGCATCGCCTGCTGCTACGTGCGCCGTCGCGCCGCATCCCGCGCGAGCGCATTCTCGATCAAGTCCTCGGTCAGGAAGCATGACGTGCTGCGCAGCCTTTCCAGCGCCACGGGCAACGACACGAGTCCACGCGCCGCTGCCACTTCCAGAATGCCGACCGTTCCCATCGTCGCCACGCCCAGAGCTGCCGCGCATCGTCGCGCCTCCCGGTCGTCCATCAGCAGAATCGCCGCTCCGAGTTCCTTCGCGAGCGCGATGGCCTCGCGATCCGCAGCCGAGACATCCTTCGCCTCGATCCGTTGCGTCGCCGCACGAATCTCCACCCACGCCGGCGGCGCAGCAGCCCACGCCCGCACCGGCTCCGGTGCCAAGTGATGCAGCAGTTCGGCATGAACCGATGCCGGCAGCACCGTCTTCTCCACAAGCCGCGCCAGCAGCCCGATGCAGCCGGTTTGGATGAGATAATTGACCGGCCCCGTGTCGGCCACGATCAGGATCACAACTGAAGAAATTTCTCAGCGGCCTGCCGGTCCGCCTCCATATCCTCGGCCGAATAATTCAGCGGAGCCTTGTGCAGCGCCCGGAAATTCTCCGCCGCCCAGTAGTCGCCGCCCACCCCGGCCAGCTCGCCCATCCGGCGCAGCGAGATCTTCCCCTCGCGGTAAAGCTCCAGCGCCAGCGCCTCGCGCGCCCGCCGCTCACGTTCCTCGGTGGAAGCGCCGAGCACATCCGCAAATTCATCCGGAATCGAAATCGTGAGGCTCATGGCCGGACTCTAACCCCGCCGCCACACCCCGCGCAAGCGTCTGCGGAAAGCAGCTATCCCCACGCCGCGTGATGCCCCGGAAACCGCGCATGAGCACCCGCGTTTGCAACGCCCCGGCTTCGTGGATTCCTGCCTTCCAAATTCAAAAGCTCACCACCAGGCAAACCCGGAGGCACCGCAATTCGCCGAAGCAATTTCAGACCCCACGCCCGCCTTCACCGCGCTGCGCTTTTCTTTGGAGAAAAAGCCACGTATGCGATGCATCAAAAATCGGTCTCGATGATCTTCCAGGTCGCCGAGAGCTTCAACACTTTGCCCGCCTCTCTCGCACGCTTGAAAGTGATGCGAACAAGGCTTGGGGACTCTCGCCGCAGGATCACCTTGTCACCAGCCTTGAGGTTGAACTCGCGAAGGAAAGCGGTCATTCCGGTCAACCTGTATTCGTTTCGAGTTCCGCCGAAGAACCGATTATTATAAAAGATAAACGCGAACGTCCATTCCCGCCCGGCGTCGTCGATTAGGTCAAGCAGCGCACGCGGATTCTTCAGCGTCTCATTCAGATTAGGGAAGAACGGCAACACACCGCCCCCTTTCGGGACGAGGATGCCTGCTTGGTGCCCACCGGTCTCGCCGGTATCGTTTGCGCTGAGCGTCTTTTCGATGGCGTGGGGTGTCATAATCTGTTCGTTCAATGTGCGGTCACCGGCGAGATTCTAAGGGCCCGGAGAATATCATCCACATCGTGGTCGTGCCCGTTCGTGCCGACGATTGCCGCCTCCGCGAGGTCGCGTTTGCGCTGCATCCTGTCGTTGATGATTTCCTCGACCGTATTGGCATAGAAGAGCCGATGGACTGTGACCGCGCGGGTCTGTCCCCGCCGATGCGCCCGAGCTGAAGCTTGGTCTTCCACAGCCGGATTCCATTCCAGATTAAAGTGGATGACGTGATTGGCCGCAGTGATGTTAAGACCGACGCCGGCAGCTTTGGGGTTGAGCACCAACAGTGCGGCGGATTTTTGTGCCGCGAATTCGTCCACCTTTTTCTGTCGCTCAGGGATGGCCACCCGCCCGTCAATTGAATCGGCAAAAATTCCGAAACGCGTTCCAATCTCGCTGCGAATCAGATCCACGCTGCCGGAGTATGAGGTGAAGACGATGGCCTTGCCGCCAGCGGCCACGACTTCCTCCATGATTTCAAACAAGCGCCTCATCTTTACCGAGCAGTCCCCGGCGTCGGCTACGTGGTTGAAATGGTTTGTGAGCCACGGATGCGTACAAAACATGCGGAGCTTTTGGAGCACTGCCAAGCCGGCGCCCTTGCCGTGCTCTGCGGCAGCCGCCGAGCGAATCGCCTCGTAAGCGTCAGCAGACTGCGCATCCAACTCCAACGGCTGCGGAATGTCGATGCGCTCGGGCAGATCACTCGCCACTTCATCCACCGTGCGGCGCAGTATGAGAGGCGAAACTACCGGCTCGAGCAATGATGCGCCTGAAACCGTATCCGGGTGGCGGCGTTCGAATTCGCCGAGCGTTCCGAGCAACGAAGGCACGACGAAGTCTGTGATGGACCACAAATCTTGCAGTCGGTTTTCAACGGGCGTTCCCGTCACTGCGACCGCGCACGCGCGAGGGATGGTCTTGAGCTGCACCGTGCGCTTCGCGTGTGGATTCTTGATATTCTGTGCCTCGTCGAGGACGACGAGATTCCAGCGGACGTTTCGAAACAGCGAAACGTCCACGACCGTTGTATCGAAGGAGCAAACCACCACGTCATGCCGAGATAGTTCCGCAGGAAATCCAGTGCGACGGCTGCCGCTGTGGATTAGCACACTCAGCGATGGGGCGAAGCGCGCAAGCTCGCGACGCCAGTTCTCCAGCAATGTTGTAGGCGCAACGACAAGGTTCGGCGTTGTTTTATTGGCGCTTGCTTCGAGTAACACGCAGATAATCTGCACGGTTTTTCCCAAGCCCATTTCATCGGCAATTATCCCTCCCAAGCCGTTGCGCGCCATGAACGACAACCAACGGAATCCGTCGAGCTGGTAGTCATACAACTTGCCAACGAACGCCTCTGGAAGATCGCCGGCCAAGGCAGTTGCAATAGTTGCGGCCGAAAGTGCGTTCGCGGTCCGGTCTTCGACGCTGATGCCTTTGCCGCGCCAGCGACTCAGCTTCATGTATTGCGCGAGCGTGATCGGTCCGAACGATTTCACGTCCACCTTGCTGAGTATCTCGTGCGCTTCCTCAAGAGAGCCCGCGGGCAACGGCATCCAGCGGTTGCCTCCGATGGCGTAATCAAGCGGCCCCGCACCATTAAACGCCACGCTCGCCTCCATTGCTCCCGACCTTGCTCGGAAGTTGCAGAGAATTACAGGGCCACCGGGGCGGGCTTCGACCTCAAGGACGATGAACGGATCAGCAACGTATTCGATGAACTCGACGCCGCAGTCTTTGAACTCTGCCGCAGAGACGGCTACTCCTCGCAGCAACGACGCATCTTCAAACACCGCGCTGTAAATCTCCGCCGCTTTTGGCGAAAACGTGGTCGGCCCGTCGCCAACCTGGAACACTCCGTCAGCAAGCCGGACATTCATAACTCAAGTTCTGCTTTGCAGCGCGCGCCGGCGCTCCTCGACCAGTTCACGCAATTGCTCCAATGGGACTGGCGGATCCTCGCGATGCGCCATCGCGTGACAGTTTGAACAGACCGGAGCCAAGTCCGCAGCAACGTCGATGCGATAGTCCGCCCCGATGGATGCCAACGACTTCAAGTGGTGGACTTCGATGTAGTCGATTCCCAACGGCCCGTAGGTTTGAGCGAAATCGAATCCGCAGACCACACAACAGCAACCCTTCAACTGGATGCACGCCTCTCGATTCAGGCGTTTTCTTTCATACCGCGTGGCGATTGTCTGGATGGCACGTCCCTCAAGCTCGCCTGTCGTGGGCAGCTCATTTTCCTCGGCACCTATGAGCGCTACCACCATACCAAAGATTGGGACAACAAGGTCGATCACCAGCCGTTCGTGCTGTGCATCATTTTCCGGCTCCACCACGATCGGTGTTTGCTTCAAGCTTAGTTCCGCCTTCGACCATTGGGCCGGCCAAGCATCCGCAACGAGAGGGTTTGTCTCACTACCATTCACTCGCATCAACACCTTCACCTTTTTTGCGAGCAGAGCCGTCGCGAACGCCCCGAAAGTCTGCCTCGCCTCGATGTCGCATTCACCCATGCGGGCGATCAACTGCCCGGAGAACGGGCCAGGGACGAAAACAGCCTCGACGCTGCGCCAGCCGAGGCGAAACTGCACCGCGAAACCTTCATTGGGATGAAGGTCGAGCGGCGTTAGTTCACAGCAGGCTCCATCCCCTTCATTCAGTATCTTGGCGTTGACAGCTACCCCGACCCGGTCGCCGATAGCGTGAACGGCAAATGCAGCGGTCGAATCCTTCATTCAGGCATCGGTGGCTCAGGCATGTCTTCAACGAGTTTGCGAAGGTTTCGCGAAACTTCGTAGCGGAGTTCACCGAATGTCGCCTTGGTCGCGTCACTCACGCAGTTCAACTCCGCCACCGACATACCCCACAGGAGTGCATCCATGCCCTGAATGGTCACTCCCTCGGTGATGTTCGGCAGATAGACCTTGTGGTAATAAGGATGCCCCGTGTTGACGCGCACGCCGCAGTGCCCGTCGATCAAACACGGTTCCCACAGCAAGCCGTCGTCGATGCTCGGCACTGGCTGAATGTGGACTTCCAGCGGCTTCGCAGCGGTGGAGATTTTCAGCTTCAGACGGACTGTGCCCTGTTTGTTGACAATCTCGGCCTCGTTCTTCTCGGCATCCACCGATGTGATAGTGGGCTTGCTGACTTCGCCTTCTTTCGAGCTGATGTTCCGATTGGAGCCGTCGTGAGCTGATTTCGCAGCGGCAGCGGTCTTCGCTTTTGTGCCCTTGCGATAGCCTTCTTCTGCGGCTCGCCGTGGCGGTGTCAGGAAATCAAGAACGTGGTCGTAGAGCGCTTCATTGAGGAGAATCTGCGACTTCTTGATGTCGATTTGGAACGCCTCGTCCAGCCGATGGTCGAAAGAGAACTCGACACGTAGCAGGCTAAAGTGCGGCTCCTTCGTAAACATCTTCAACCAGTCGGGACCGTGGATCAGTCGGTGCTCACGGTAGATGTAGATTCCTTGGCCTTGGTTGCTGATCCGTGCGTTCTTCGCCGCCTCTTCCGTGGAGAACTCCTCTTTGCGTGGAAGAACGAATGCCTTCATGCGGAAGCTCGCTGTGGTGCCATCCGGAAGCTCCACGTCCGGAGCCTCATCGCTGACGACCTGCGACTCGGACGGGCAGAATGGATTCCAATGCAGGACATCCTCTCCATTCAGTCTCATCTTCACATGGCGTGCGCGGGCGTCGCCCACGTCGAGGAATCGCTGATACACCGTGCTGAGATGGCCGCGCAGTTCATCACGGATTTTCTTGAGCGCGTTCTGCGCCGATGCTCCGCTCGGATTGGCGTAGTTCTTCAAAAGCCGATCCAACTTCTCCCACAATACCATCGTTCCCCTGTGCTTTCCGATGACGCGCTCGAACGCCTCCGCTTGCTTGGCTGTTGGTTCGTCGATAATCAACTCCCACTTGTTCGCCGTCTTCACATGATCCAAATCCCACGTCGCGCGATGCAGTGGCGCGGTTGCTGTATCCCGGGAGATGACAACGAGTTTTCGGCAGAAGGCAGTCGAAGCGGTTTTCAGTCCGAGGCCGAACTTTCCAAGGCTCGCTGCTGACAGGCGCGGCTTGGAGCCGTATTTCATCGCGTTGATGAGTCCGTCCTTATTCATGCCCTCGCCGTCGTCGAAAATCGCGAGGGTGATGTGGCCCTTGAAGTCCATCATCAACTCTACCTCAACAAACGATGCCTCCGCTGCGATAGAGTTGTCCACGACATCAGCTACTGCCGTATTGAATTGATAACCTGTGTCGCGAAGCCCCTCGACCATTCTCACTGGATCGGGAAGCAGTTCCATTGTCTCACTCATGTAATTCTCCTTCGTTTTGGTTTGGTGTATGTGACCATCTTGCTTGGCTCCTTCGGTCCTTGTCCGAGATGAGCATTATGCTTCTCCTCAAGCACCAGATCGTAGGTGCTCGATTTCGGCATTTTTAACGTTTGGACGACCAGCTTCGCGACGTGTTGGACAACCGGTACGACAACCGAATTTCCGAACTGCCTGTATGCTTGCGTGTCGGACACAGTGATCTTGAAGGTGTCCGGGTAGCCCATGAGTCGAGCGCACTCGCGCGGTGTGAGACGACGCGGGTTCTTGCCCCTCTGGGCGATCAGAATTTCAGATCCGTCCTTATGGTAGCGGGCGCTCAGTGTCCTGGCGTGGTCCCTCTCAGTGACTAGCCCAAAGCCAAAGCCATTCCCTGCGGCCCGGTGTTTCTCGGCATAGCGCTGAAGGTAATTCCAAAGATGATCAGTCAGCGTGTATTTCGGATCCGGATCCCGTTCGAGTATCGAGGCCAGTTTGGGGCCTTCGCTTGGAAAGTTAGGAAACTCAAAATGCCGCCATTCGCGAAATCCCACGAGAAAGATGCGTTCTCGGTGCTGCGGCACTAAGGGCTTCGCATCAATGATTTTGTGATAGACCGTATAGCCGAGAGCCTCGGTGAGCGTGCGGTGGATGATGTCGAACGTCCGACCCTGATCGTGCCCCTTGAGGTTCTTGACGTTTTCCAAGACGAACGCTGCGGGACGGTGAAAATCAATGACTTCGGCGAGTGCGAAAAACAGGTTTCCCTGCTTCACGTCATCGAAGCCATGTTTCCGACCGAGGCTGTTTTTCTTGGAGACGCCCGCAAGGCTGAAGGGCTGGCAGGGGAATCCAGCACACAGAATATCGTGCTGCGGAATGTCCGCGACTGCCACGCTGTGAATGTCGCCGAATGGTTTCTCGCCGAAGTTCGATTCGTACGTCTGCTGGCTGAACTTGTCGTAGTCTGATGAGAACACGCATTTCGCGCCTGCCTTTTCAAACGCAATGCGGAAGCCGCCGATGCCGCAGAAAAGATCGATGAAGCGGAATGGCGCGGCTCCATACGCAGGCGTGTCCTCCGCTACGCGGGATGCCGATTCGCCTTGCCGCTTTCTGCTCACGCGCGACCCTCGGTGGACCCGGAAAAAAGACCAATGAAGGTCGGCGTGCTCATTTGAACAGGCCCTTGCAAAGTTCATCTGGCGTAACGCGCAGCGCCTTGCACAGCTTGAGCACCGCCTTGATGCTTGGGTTGCGAACACCGCGCTCGATGCCGCTGAGATAGGTGCGATCCATCTCCGCCTTTTCGGCGAGTTTGTCCTGCGAGAAGCCGCGCTCTGCGCGAATGCGCGCCACATTGCGGCCAAAAGCGGTGAGGGTTGAATCCCGTTTCGGCATTGGCACTGTATGCCAGCCAAAGCGGATTTGGTCTGCGGCCTATCGGCTACAAATGTTCCAAACTAGAACGCCACGCGAGGGCGCGGGTGCGCGGCGTTTTTGCCATGCCGGGCAGCGTGCCGGGTCATGGACGATGAGTCATTGGACGATGAGTCAAGTCGTCGCTGCCTTCGCGGTGCGCATCGCCCGCCCGGATTCACCCCGTCGCTATTTCAGCCAACCAATCTTGATTTCCTTT
>BJFP01000198.1 GCA_014189875.1 Verrucomicrobiota bacterium
TTTTTGCTGCGAGCTTTTCTGCAAGTGCGCGGGCTGCGTCTCCATGAAGAGCTGGTCCACGAGCAGCCGCCCGTCCTCCGGGAAAAATCCGAGGTCGGTGCCGAGCTTGATGCAGCTCAGGAGGTTCAACGCCTCCTTGCTCGCCATGCTGTGCGCGTGACGGAGGATGCCGTACGCGCGGCCGATGTTATCGAGCAGGAGCACGGCGCGTTTTTCGAGGAGGCTCGCGCGCGCGTTCACCTCGTGACTGAGGATCTGCTCGATGACCTTGTTCAGCCGCGTGAGGATTTCCTCCTCCTTTTCGCCGAGCGTGATCTGGTTCGAGATTTGGAAGAGATTTCCGAGCGCCTCGGTGCCCTCGCCGTAGAGCCCGCGCACCGCGAGGCCGACCTTGCTCACGGCCTGGATGACCTGGTTGATCTGCTCGCTGAGGACGAGGCCCGGCAGGTGCATCATCGCGCTCGCCCTCATGCCGGTGCCGACATTCGTGGGACATGCGGTGAGGAAGCCGTACTGCTGGTGAAATGCAAAATCGAGCTTCTCGCCGAGCGCAGTGTCCACCTTGTCCACAAGCTTGAAGACGTTCTTCAACTGCAAGCCCGATCGGATGCCCTGGATGCGCAGGTGATCCTCCTCGTTGATCATGATGGAGAGCGTCTGCTTGCGGTTCATCACGACCGCGGAGCCGACGCCCTTCGCCGCGTGCTCGCGCGAGACGAGGTGCCGCTCGACGAGCACCTGCTTTTCCAGCGCGCTGAGATCCTGCGAGTATGCCGAATACGCGTCCGCCATTTCCGGCAGCGACTCGACCGCGGGCTTCACGCATTCGAGCACCGAGATGCGATCCGTCTTTTTCGCCCAGCCGGGAAATGAAAAATTGCGCAGGTTGCGCGCGAGCCGCACGCGGCTGCTGATGACGATGTGGCTCTGCGGCCCGTCGCCGCTCAGCCACTCACCGGATTCCGCGAGGATGTTGTGCAGGGCCATGGGTCAGTGCGTGTGTCGGGAGCCGGAATTTAACGCAGAGGCACAGAGGAAACGGCGAGGCCCGCAGAGGAAAATAAATCCATTCCTCTGCGAAACTCTCACTCCACCTCCGCGCCTCTGCGTTGAAAAATTCGTGCGCATCGGGCTCATGCCTTTCCGGCGGCGCCGGGTTCGAGGTGTTTGATCTTGTCGCGCAACTCCGCGGCCGCCTCGTATTTTTCGTCGTCCACGGCCTTGCGCAATTCGCGCTGGAGGCGCTTGAGTTCCTCGGCGTGCTGGCGCGCTTTCAGCAGGCGCTGCGGAACCTTGCCCGTGTGCGTCGTGCCCTTGTGCATGCCCTTGAGCATCGCTTCGAGACCGTCGGCAAAAACCTCGTAGCAGTTCGAGCAGCCGAAGCGCCCGGTCTTCTTGAAATCCGCCTGGCTGAATCCGCACATCGGGCATTTCTGCCCAGTGCCGCTGCGCTCCATCTCCTCGGATGCGCCGAGCCCGAGCAGCAGATCGGCGAGCGCAAATCCCTTCGGATCCGTCACGCCCTTTTCCTTCGAGCACGACTCGCAGAGGTTCACCTTCTGCATCTTCCCATCCACGATCTGGGTGAGAAAGACCGTGGCTGTTTTCTGTTTGCAGACGTCGCAGTTCATTCCGTCGAAAAGATGGAACCGCCAGCGCGAAGGTCAAGCACGAGCGCGATCTGCGGGCCTCTTAATCCTAATCTTAATCCCTCCCCACGCTTCACAGCGCACGCCGGGGCGGGAGTAAGATTAAGAATAAGATTAGGATCGGAGTCCCGGACCGGCATCGGAATCGCCATTCCTACTCGTAAACCGGCGTCCCCGTCGCATTCGCGATCTCGCGGAATTTCGCGATGACACGCTTCGTGATCACACCCGGCTTGCCGTCGCCGATGATACGCTGATCGAGCTTCACCGCCGCGATCACTTCCGCCGCGGTGCCCGTGAGGAAGCACTCGTCCGCCGTGAAAATATCGTGCCGCGTGAGGTCGCGCTCGCGCAGCGGGATGCCGAGCGTCGCCGCGATTTCAAACACCACGCGCCGCGTGATGCCATCGAGCGCGCCGGCGCTGAGCGGTGGCGTGGCGATTGCGCCGTCGCGGATGATGAAGATGTTGTCGCCCGTGCATTCCGCCACGAGGCCCTGGTCGTTCAACATCAGCCCCTCTTCCGCACCGGCCTGGATCGCCTCCACTTTCGCCATCACGTTGTTGAGGTAATTCAGCGACTTCACCTGCGGGGGCAGGATGTCGTGACGCGGGCGACGCGTCGCTACCGTCGCCATCACGAGCCCATTTTCATACGCACTCGGCGGATAGAGCTGGATGCTCGCCGCGATGATGAACACCGACGCCTTCGGGCATTTGTAAGGCGAGAGCCCCATCGGCCCCACGCCGCGCGTGATCACCGTGCGGATGTAGCCGTCGCGAAGGCCGTTCGCCTTCACCGTCTCCACGGTCGCGCGGATCAGTTCCTCGGGCGTCATCGGGATCGTGAGCAGCAGCGATTTCGCGCTGTCATAGATACGCCGCGTGTGCTCTTCGAGACGGAAGACGCGCCCATTGTAAAAGCGGATGCCCTCGAAGCAGCCGTCGCCATAAAGCAGGCCGTGATCGAAGACCGAAATCTTCGCCTGCGATTCAGGGACAATCTTTCCGTCGAGGTAAATGAGCAGTTCTTTCGTCATGCGAGCCGCGGACGGTGGCAGGCCGCGCGACGAATTCAAGTGGCGACATGCGCAGCGGGCATTTCACTTTGAACATGAAAGTCATGCCGGGGATTCGCGGGCGCGATTCATGGACTGCGCGCATATTGAAAAATCTTCTCCGTGCCATCTGCGTCCTCCGCGGTTAGACCATCTGCGCCGTCCAAGTCCCGATGAACACCGAACTCGAAGAACTCTACCAGCAGGTCATCCTCGACCACTCGAAGCGCCCGCGGAATTTCGGCGAGCTGCCCGGCGCGGTGAGCGTGCATGGCGACAATCCGTCCTGCGGCGACGAGATCGATCTGCATGTGAAATTCCGCGCGGACGGCGGAGTCGAGGACATCAAATTCACCGGCAGCGGATGCGCGATCAGCCAGTCCTCCGCGTCGCTCATGACGATGAAGCTCAAGGGCAAGGCGCGCGCCGAGGCCGAGGAATTTCTCCGCGCATTCCACCAGCTCGTGACCACCGACACCGCGCCGACGGTGAAGGGCTTCGGCGATCTGATCCTCCTCGGCGGCGTGAGAAAATTTCCACAGCGCGTGAAGTGCGCGATGCTCGCATGGCGCGCATTCGAGCAGGCGCTCCACGAGCAGGGCGGTGCGGTGACTACGGAAGAAGGTTGAGAGGTGAGCGTTGAGCGTTGAGAGGCAGTGTTCGCCGCGCCCACGGACTGGCGGCTCTCAACACTCAACTTTCACCCCGCCGCAAATCGACGCTTGCCAGCGGGCGCTGAAAACCGCCCGATCGCCGGATGCAACTTACCGACGAGCAAAAACAGAAAGTCTCCGCATGGCTGGCGGATGGCCTGAAGCTTTCCGACATCCAAGGCCGGCTCGGCGACGAATTCGGCCTGCGCCTGACCTACATGGATGTACGGATGCTCGTGGGCGATCTCAAGCTCGTGCCGGTCGATCCGCCCGAGCCAGTGGTGGAAAAACCCGAGCCCACGCCCGCAGAGGCCGCCGCACCCGCCGCAGCGTCCACGCCCGTTGCGGATGTCGCCGATGCACCAGCGCAGGCCGCATCGAATATATCGCTCACCGTGGATCAGATTGCGCATCCCGGAACGATCGTCAGCGGCGGCGTGACTTTCAGCGACGGCAAATCCGCGGTGTGGTATCTCGATCAGACAGGCCGTCTCGGCGTGACGCCATCCGAGCAGGGATACCGCCCGCCCGAGGGCGACGTGGAGAAATTCCAAGTGCTGCTCGACCGCGAACTCGCGAAACTGGGCTACTGAAAATGTGGTGCCGACAATCTGTCGGCACGATTCGTCGTAAACGGAAGGTGCGAAAACATTAACAGTGTACCTCCGCAACCCGAACGGACTGCGGGCTGTCGGAATGCCGGATGCCAAAGTAGTTCCGCGCTTCAGCGCGCAGGACCGGACAGTTCAAACTTGGTGACCTAACTCCGACAGGCTGCTAGAAGATCGCCCTCGCCCGCAGAAGTATTGAGAGCCGCATCCAGAATGCAGCAAACGAGCCGACCAATCTCCCGTCGCGCTGGTGACCACCTTCCAGTGCTACAATGTGAATCTGCCGAAGCTGGAGAACCTGCTGCACCGCTTCTTTAACCACGCTGCTGCCAAGGTGCAGGTCAAAGACCTCGAAGGAAACTACTCCACGCCGAAGGAGTGGTTCAGCGTACCGCTATCCACCATCGAAGCTGCCGTGCGCCTGCTGATTTCCGGGGAGATCGTGAACTATCTTTATGATGCCGCGATCGGAACAGTGAAGCTGGTGGAGTAGCGCGGTGTCACTCCATTGCTCCTGCCGATGGATTCCCGGCTGTTGCCACTCTCCCGATCTAGGGTGGGCATTGCTCAAACCCATCGCTTCCCGGAGTTCCTACAAGCGTCTCGGCGGCCAGTCGCGAATGAGTTCGGCGTAGTCGTGGGCGTGGTGGTTGTCCGGCGCGGTGGGCATGATTTCACGCCAGCACCTGCTTCACCACATGCCCATGCACGTCGGTGAGGCGACGGTCCACGCCGTTGGTGCGGACGGTGAGTTTTTCGTGATCAATGCCGAGAAGGTGCAGGATGGTGGCGTGCATGTCGTAGCCGGTGGTGATGTCTTGCTGGGCTTGATAGCACCAGTCGTCGCTTTGGCCGTGGGCGATCCCTTGCTTCACACCTGCACCCCATAGCCAGCTCACGAAGCTGCCGCAGTTGTGATCGCGTCCGAGTGAACCCTGCGAGAAGGGCGTGCGGCCGAACTCGGTGGTCCAGACGACGAGCGTGTCCTCGGCGAGGCCACGCTGACGGAGATCGCGCAGCAGCGCGGCGATGGGCTTGTCGATGCTGGCGCACATGGGTGGAAGTTCTTTGGGGATGTCGCCGTGGTTGTCCCAGTTGTTCACCGCACCCTCGGGGCCGCTCCAGACTTGCACAAAACGGACGCCGCGCTCGATGAGGCGCGTGGCGAGCAGGCAGCGTTTGCCGAAATCGGCGGTGGGTTTGTCGGTACTGTCGAGGCAGTAGGCTTTGCGGGCGGATTCGGGCTCGCGCATGACATCGAAGGCTTCGGGTGCGCTGAGCTGAAGTTTCGCGGCGAGTTGATAACCGGCAACGCGGGCATCGAGTCGTGAATCGCCGGGATGCTGCGCGGCGTGCGCATGATTCATCTGATTCAGCAAGGCGAGACCGTCGCCATCGGCCTGGCGCGTGGCAAAGGCGAACTTATCGCTGGCAAAGAGGTCAGGGATAGGTTGCGACGCGCCTGCTTTGATGACAGTGCCTTGATGCACGGCGGGCAGGAAGCCGGAGGTGAAGCAACCGCGTCCGTTGTAGGGCAGACCGCGCGCATCGGGCAGCACGATGAAGGTGGGCAGGTTGTCGGTGAGATTGCCGAGCGCGTAGGAAATCCATGCGCCCATGCACGGGAAGCCGGGCAGCAGGAAGCCGTTGTTCATCAGGTAGGCGCTCTGACCGTGAACATTGGACCGGCCCTGCATGGCCATGAGAAAAGCCATCTCGTCCACGAGCTTCGCCTGCTCGGGAAACAGACTGCTCGCCCAGCGTCCACTTTGACCATGCTGCTTGAACTCGAACGGACTCTTCATCAGCGGCCCCTGCATGCCGGTCGCGCCTTCGATCTTAACCTTCGAGCCGAGCTTCTGCCCGTGCTGTTTCGTGAGCATCGGTTTGTAGTCCCAGAGGTCCATCGGGCTCGCGCCGCCATTCATGAAGAGCTGGATGACGCGCTTCACTTTTGCCGGATGATGAATGCCGCCATTGAACTCCGGCCTCGGCATCGGGACGCTGGCGAAGGCATCGCGAGCGAGCATTTGCGAAAGCGCGACTCCTGCGAATCCGCTGCTGATGCCGGCGAGAAAGTCGCGTCGGGTGTGAAGTGGAGTTGTGTTCATGGGGTTCAATGGTGGAGGCATTCAGCGGAGGACTTCGCCTTTCGTCGCGTCGGTAGGCACATCGAGCACCTGCATCTGGCACACGGTCTTGAAGCGCGCGTGGTCGGCGAACTCCCACACGACTTTCTTGTCGCGCGTGACCTCGAAGACCATCGGCTGTTTGCCCTCGAAACCGTGGCCGAGGTAGTTGCCGATGATAGTGTTTCCATTGGGCAGACGATGGATGCCCACGGGGATTCGCAGCGGATTGCCGGGCAGTTCCGTCGCAGTGATCTCCCAGACGATCTTCAAGTTCCCGTCCAGCTCGATGACACGGTTCCTGTCCCAGAGCGTGACGACCAGATGTCCGTCCGGCAGCTTCACCGCTTCGAGCGGATGGCCGTCGAAGGGAATCTCGCGCAACAACACGCCATTGCCATCGAGCTCAGCCACCTTCATTTCATCCATCAGGCAGACCCAGTAATGGCCATCGCCCGTGCGCCGTGCGCCGCGAAACTGGTGACTCACGTCCTTGGGCGACGACTTCACGGGCATCTCCTTCACCACCTTGCCATCGCGACCCACGACCACGAGGCGCCCCGTGACGCATTCGGCCACCAGCACATTGCCATCGGGCAGAGGCTGGCAGGAATGCACCAGCGCTTTCGCCGGCGCTTTGTATTCCCACACTACCTTCTTATCCATGGTCACCTCCGCCGCTCCGGTAATCTGGCTGAAGAGCACGTTCCCATTTGGCAACATCCAGCAATCCTGCGGCGTCTTCGCGGGGAACTCCCATTCGATCTCACCCTTGGCCGAGAGAATGGCCACGCGGTTGCCCTTGTAGTCGGTGCAGAGGACGCGGTGAGAAATGGGCGCGTCGGCTGCGCGGAGTATCGTGAGTGGTGCGAGCAGCAGGACGATGAGGAGGGTGATGGTGTGTTTCATTAGCAATGGATTCAATTCACAAACAGGAACTCGTTGCTGTTGATGAGCACGCGGCAGAGTGCGGCGAGGCCGTTCTTCTGCGCATACGCGGTGAAGTTGCGGAGCTCATCCGCCGTGGGCTCGCGCAGCAGGATGCTGCGCACGGCATCGGCGGGCGTGGTGATTTGTTTGGCCAGCTCGCCGCTGAAATGCAGCACGAAGCTGTTGTTGTAGAGCGCGAGGGATTGCAGCGAGGACGCGGAGAAACTACGGCTCGGAGCGAGCAGTCCGAGGTCGGGGAAGTCGAGCGTGTCCATGAAAGGGTCGGGCACGCCGCGCCAGACGAAGCGGTAGATGCTGCGGCGATGTTTCGGCAGCGCGGACCAGTCGTAGGCGGCGTAGTCGAGCGTGGGCGTGAGCTGCACGGGCGGGCCGGTGATGAATTGCCGCTCGCTGGGACCGCCGACGGTGAGGTCGAGTTTGTCCGCGGCGGCGAGGACGAAGTCGCGATAACTGTCGGCGTCGAGGCGCAAGCGATTCATGCGCCAGAGCAGACGGTTGTCACCGTCGAGCTTCGCCGCATCGTCGCGGTGCTCGCTGCTCTGGCGATACGCGGCGCTGGTGACGATGAGGCGATGCAGATGCTTCAGGGAGCCGCCGCTGTCGCGCAGTTCGCACGCGAGCCAGTCGAGCAGTTCGGGATGCGAAGGCGCGCCGCCCATGCGCCCGAAATCGCTCGGCGTATCGCAGATGCCGCGACCGAAATGATAGTGCCACACGCGGTTCGCGATGCTGCGCCAGGTGAGCGGGTTTTTGTCATCGGCAATCCAATCCGCAAGCGCGGCACGGCGTTCGGATTCATCGCCCGCGTGCGCCTTGGTGAAGCGCGCGGGCAGCACCTTCACGGCACTCAGCGCGCCGCTCTCGGCGTCACCGATGGGCTTGTCGAACTCGCCGCGTTTCAAGATGTGCACGACCTTGGGCTTGGCCACGGTGGTCGGCGTGCCTTTGCTGACGGCCAGCAGCACATCGGCCTTTTTGCCTGCGGCATAGACGAGCGCTGGCGCGGGCAGCTTTTTCATTTCATCGGCAGCACGAAGGCGCAGCACATGGGCGGCGAGCGCGAGACGCTGCGCCTCGGTGCGCTTGTCGGCGGGAATGGCGAGCGCGGCTGAGGCGAGTGCAGGCATCGCTGAAGCACGCGCTGAAGCACGCGCTGCGGGTTCATCGGTC
>BJFP01000199.1 GCA_014189875.1 Verrucomicrobiota bacterium
GCCCTACGGGCTCCTTCCAGAGGGCCGTTTTCGCGCCAAAACCCCACCGCCTCCGGTGTCACGAGTTATGAGGCAACGTATCGCTCCTTTTTTACTCCACGGTGTCATTTTGACTTGAGGCAACACGCACGGTAGCAGTAAATTTCAAACCAAGGATGAAGTGCCAATGAGCGTGGCGCTTCGCGCTGCACATGTGGCCGGCGAGTACGCACGGCGCTAGCCGCGCCCGGCGTCTCCGTAAATTTTTCACGAACATCCGGAACGCGGCGCGGGGCGGCGTTTCTTGGGAGGGGGCGATCAAATCCGTGAGATGTACGCGTCCAGCCGCAGGACGGGGAATGCCTGCCCGCTGCACCGCGCGCGGTGAAAAAACGCGAATTCATGATTCAGTGATTGATTGGTTTCGCGTCTTGGCGGAAATGGATTCCCCGTCTCAGCGAAGGCGGCCCAGAACTGCCCGTAAAATTTTCCCAAGAACCAACCCCGACTTGTGGCTGCAAACGACGACTACATCCTTGAGATCCTGATCGAAAATTCGCTGATCACGAAGAGTCAGGTGGATGATGCGCGGAAGGAAGCGAAGCCCGGCAAGACCGTGATGCAGGTGCTGATCGATCAGAACCTGATCACGCAGGAGGATGTGTCGCGCGCAGTGGCGTCAAATGCGGCGATGGACTTCGTGAGCCTCGACGGGATTACCGTTTCCGGCGATGTGCTCGCGCTCATTTCCGGGGAGGCGGCGCGGCGGTACCGCGCGGTGCCCGTGGCGCTCACGGAACTCGGCGGCGTGGTGGTGGCGGTGGATGATCCGCTGAATTTCGACACGCTCGACGGGATCCAGGCGCTGCTCGGGCGCGAGGTGGAATTCCTCTGCACGACGCCGGCCTCGATGAAGGCGGCGCTGATGAAATATTACGGCACTGCGGAGGATGCGGTGTCCGCGATGGAGGGCATGTCGGGCAGCATCCAGATCGGCGGGCAGACGGTGGATGTCGAGGGTGTGGCGGGCGAGGTGGGCGATGCACCGATCATCAAGCTGGTCACGATGATGCTGGTGGAGGCGTACAATTCGCGCACTTCGGACATCCATGTGGAGCCGTTGGAAAAGCGGCTGCGCATCCGGTTCCGGATTGATGGCGTGCTGCACGAGATGCAGAACCCGCCGAAGAAATTGCAGGCGGCGATCGTGTCGCGCCTGAAGATCATGACGGGGACGATGTCCATCGCCGAGAAGCGGCTGCCGCAGGACGGGCGCATCCAGGTGAAGATGGGGAAGAAGAGCCTGGATCTGCGCGTCTCGACGATCCCGACGGCGCACGGCGAATCGGTGGTCATGCGTATCCTGGACAAATCGTCGCTGTCGCTCGGCCTGCCGCAGCTCGGATTTTTGAGCGACGACCAGGAGACGTTCGAGAAGCTGCTGAGGCTGCCGGATGGAATCCTGCTCGTGACGGGGCCGACGGGATCGGGGAAGACGACGACGCTGTACGCGTGCCTGAATTACATCAACAAGCCGGACAGGAAGCTGATCACCGTGGAGGATCCCGTGGAGTATCAGATGAGCGGCATCAACCAGGTGCAGGTGAATGCCGAGGTGGGCATGACTTTTCCCGCGGCGCTGCGCGCGATGCTGCGCCAGGCGCCGAACATCATCATGGTCGGCGAAATCCGCGATCCGGAGACGGCGAACATCGCGATCAACGCGGCGCTCACGGGCCATCTCGTTTTCTCGACGCTGCACACGAACGACGCGCCGAGCGCCATCGCGCGTCTCGTGGATATCGGCGTGCAGCCGTTCCTCGTGTCCTCCGCCGTGCGTGCGATGATCGCGCAGCGCCTCGTGCGAAAGGTGTGCCCAAACTGCAAGGCTCCCGTGGAACTCACCGTGGCGGAGGTCAAGTCGCTCGGCATCGATCCAACGCAACTCGCTGGCGCGACGGTGATGCAGGGGGTCGGCTGCGAAAAATGCAAGGGCATGGGGGCGAAAGGACGAATGGGAATCTTTGAAATGTTCGTGGTGGACGACGAGGTGCGCCACATGGTGAACACGCGCGCGACCACAGTGGACCTGCGCAAGCGCGCGCGCGAAATGGGCATGCGCACGCTGCGCGAGGACGGAATCCGCAAGGTGCTCTCGGGCATGACGACGGCGGAGGAAGTCATCAGCGCGACGATGTCCGACGAAGGATAAGGAGACATCATGGGCATCTTTCGATTTGGAAAAAATCCGGCGGACGAAACTCCCGCTCCTGCGGCACCCGTGGCGGCTGCGCCCGCGATTGCCGCGGGAGGCCGCGGAGCATTTGCGCCGATCGAGGACATCCTGCGTCTGACCGTAGAGTCGGGCGCTTCGGATTTGCATCTCACCGTCGGCACGGCGCCGGTGCTGCGCATCAATGGGAAGCTCGTGCGGCTCGATACGCGCGCACTGTTCCCCGAGGATACGGACAACATCGCGACCGAACTCGCGAACGGCGACCAGATCCACAAGCTGCGCACCGAGGGCAGCGTGGACTTCGCGATGACGAGCGCGGGGCGGAACCGTTTTCGCATCAGCCTGTACCGGCAGAAGCGCACCACGGCGATCGCGCTGCGCATGCTGCCTCGGCAGATGCTTTCCTCGAAGGAAATCGGCCTGCCTCGGATCACGGACGAACTCATCCGCCTGCCGCGCGGCCTCGTGCTCGTGACGGGGCCGACGGGCTCGGGCAAGACGACTTCGCTCGCGGCGATGCTGAACGACATCAATCTGCACCTCGGGCATCACATCGTGACGATCGAGGATCCGATCGAATACTTGCACGAACACCAGGAGGGCATGGTGAATCAGCGCGAAGTCGGGACTGACGTGGGATCGTTTGCCGAAGGATTGCGCCGCGCGCTGCGGCAGGATCCCGATGTGATTCTCGTCGGAGAAATGCGTGATCTGGAGACGATGGAGACGGCGATCCGCGCGGCGGAGACGGGGCACCTTGTCTTTTCCACGCTGCACACGACGGGGGCGGGCCGCACGGTGGATCGCATCGTGGATTCATTTCCCGAGGGGCAGCAGGAGCAAATCCGCGTGCAGCTCTCGACGAATCTCAAGGCGGTGATCTCGCAGCTCCTCATCCCGCGGATCGATCGGCCGGGACGCATCGCGGTCTTCGAGGTGATGGTGAATACGCCGTCCGTCGCCGCGCTCATCCGCGACAACAAGACGTTCCGCCTTGCGACGGAAATCCAGACCGGCGCGAAATACGGCATGAACACGATCGAGCAGTCGCTCGTGGACCTCTACCTCGCGGGCGTGATCGCGCGTGAGGAGATTTTTGGAAAGGCGCAGGATCCCGAACTCGTCGCGCAGCTTCTCGCCGGACGCGAGGCACGGCGCTGACCACCATTTTTCACCCATGAACGCAAGGCAGACACTGAACATATTCGTCGAGCAGGGAATCGTGGATCCGACCGTGGTGGATGACATCGTGCAGGAGGTCTCCGCGACTGGAAAAACGCTGTGCGACGTGCTCGTGGATTACCAGGCTGTGACCGAGGAGGGCTACTACCAGAGCATCGCGAATGCGATCGGTGCGGAGTATGTGAACCTCAAGGATTTCACGCCTCCAGTGGGTCTCGTGAAAATGCTGCCCGCGGGGCTCGCGCAGCTTCACCGCGCATTTCCGCTGGGATTTGAGGACAATATTTTGCAGGTCGCGCTGATCGATCCGCTGAATCCGCAGACGGTCGAGGATCTGCGTTTCGCGATCGGCAAGGACGTGCATCCGGTCGTCGCGCCGATCTACCAGATCGAGGAGCTGATCAAGAAGCACTACGGCTCCGATGCGGCGAGTCTCGACTCGATCCTCGCGGAACTCGGCGGCGGCATCCAGTTCGGCGGGGAGGGGAAGGATCTCGACATCAAGGAAATCGAGAACGAGGCGAATGCCGCGCCGATCATCCGCTACGTGGACCTCGTGCTCGCTCAGGCGATCCAGGACCGCGCGAGCGACATCCACTTCGAGCCGTTCGAGACGGAGTTCAAGATCCGCTACCGCGTGGACGGCTCGCTTTACGAGATGTCGCCGCCGCCGCGCCACCTCGCAAACCCGGTGATTTCGCGCCTGAAAGTCATGTCGAGCCTGAACATCGCCGAGCGGCGCGTGCCGCAGGACGGGCGCATCCAGACGATGATCGCGGGCCGGCAGGTGGACTTGCGCGTGAGCACGCTGCCGACGCAGTTCGGCGAATCCGTCGTGCTGCGCGTGCTGGATCGCAGCACGGTGAAGCTCGAACTCGAGTCGCTCGGGATGCCGGACGGCATCTACAATTACCTAGTGAACACGATCCAGTTGCCGAACGGCATCTTCATCGTCACGGGGCCGACCGGCTCGGGGAAAACGACCACGCTCTACGCGTGCTTGAACAAGATCAACACCGTGGATTCGAAGGTGCTCACCGCCGAGGACCCGGTGGAATACGAGATCGAGGGAATCATCCAGGTGCCGATCCAGGAGGCCATCGGGCTGAATTTTGCGCGCGTGCTGCGCGCATTTCTGCGACAGGATCCGGACAAGATCATGGTCGGCGAGACGCGCGACGTGGAGACGGCGCAGATTGCGATCCAGGCCTCGCTCACCGGGCATCTCGTGCTCACGACGCTGCACACGAACGATGCGCCCGGCGCTGTGACGCGGCTCATTGATATGGGCGTGGAGCCGTTCCTCATCTCCGCCTCACTAGAGGCCGTGCTCGGCCAGCGCCTCATCCGGCGCGTGTGCGGGGCGTGCCGGCAGCCCTACGAGCCGAGCGAAAGCGTGCTCTCGCAGCTCGGGCTCACGCCGCAGGAAATCGGCGACAAGAGCTTCTATTACGGCGGCGGCTGCGACGTGTGCAACAACACCGGCTACCGCGGACGCAAGGGCATCTACGAGCTGCTCGACATCACCGATCCACTCCGCCAGCTCATCAACGAACGCGCGCCGTCCGTCGTGATGAAGCAGAAGGCGATCGAACTCGGAATGGACACGCTGCGGCAGGACGGCCTCCGCTCGATCTACCTCGGCGAAACCACGATCGAAGAAGTGCTGAAATACACGTAACTGCTTATTCAGATGCAACCGGGATTCCGATTGCCATCATTTTTCCACGCTCCTAAATACCTTCCAGACGCAAACGCGCCCCTGACATTTTATGCCGAGATTTGAATACACCGCCCTCGACGCACGGGGCACCGAGTCCACGGGAATCGTCGAAGCCGCCACGCAGAACGAGGTGGTCGCGCAATTGAGGCAGCAGGGATTTTTCCCCACGAGCGTCGTGCCGGAAGGGCAGGGGAAGAAGCCCGCGAAGTCCGGCAAGGCAGTCGCAAAGAACGCCGGTGCTGCGAAGTCTGAAAAAAAAGGCATCTCCTTTTTCCAGAAAAGGACAATCCCGACGAAGACGCTGATGATCTTCACGCGGCAGCTCGCGACGCTGATTGATGCCGGCCTGCCGCTGCTCAAGGGACTGACCGTGCTCGCCAAGCAGGAGAAGAATCTCGTGCTGAAGAATTCCATCATCCAGATCGCCGACTCGGTGCAGGGCGGCAGCACGTTCTCCGAGGCGATGGGGCAGCACCCGAGGATCTTCCAGAAGCTCTACGTGAGCATGGTGAAGGCGGGCGAGATCGGCGGCGTGCTCGAGCTCGTGCTCACGCGCCTCGCGGAATTCCAGGAGAAGGCGCAGAAGCTGAAGAACAAGATCAAGTCCGCGATGACGTATCCGCTCGTCGTGCTCGCGATCGCGCTGCTCATCCTCGTGTTCCTGCTCACGACGATCGTGCCGAAGTTTGCGAAGATCTTTCAGGACATGCTCGGCGAAAACGAGCAACTCCCCGGCCTCACGATGGGGGTCATGGCCGCGAGCAAGTTCCTCATGGACATGTTCGTCCCGCCGACGCTGTGGTTCACGCTGGTGCTGATTTTCGGAATCGGCAGCGGCTGGTGGTCGCTGAACAACACGGTGAAGGGAATCGACTTCATGGATCGCATGAAGCTGAAGCTGCCAATCTTCGGCGACATCGCGAAGAAGGGCGCCATCGCGCGCTTCACCCGCACGCTCGGCACACTCGTCACGAGCGGCGTGCCGATCCTACAGGCGCTGAACATCACGAAGGAGACCGCAGGCAACGTGGTGCTCGCCGACGCGATCACGAAAGTCCACGACGCCGTGAAGGAGGGCGAGAGCATCGTCTCGCCGCTGGAAGCGAGCGGCGTGTTCCCGCCGATGGTAATTAGCATGGTGGATGTCGGCGAGGAGACCGGCCAGCTCCCCGAGATGCTGCTGAAGGTCGCCGAAGTCTATGACGACGAAGTGGACAACGCAGTGGACAGCCTCACGTCGCTGCTGGAGCCGATCATGATCGTCATCCTTGCGTTCATCGTCGGCACGATCGTCATCGCGCTCTTCCTTCCGCTGATCAAGATCATCGAGAGGATGAACACGTCACAATAACGGAGAATCCATTGGCAGCCCGTTGTGATCCCGATACTTTTGCTGCGATGAGAAGATCCCCCGCCTCCGCATTCACGCTGATCGAGATGCTCACGGTGCTCGCCATCATCGTGCTCCTCACCGGCCTTGTCATTTCCGTCGGAGTCTATGTGCACAGGAAGGGCGCGCTCGCCCGCACGGCCGGCGAGGTGAAGATGCTCGAATCCGCATGCGAGAACTACAAGGGCGACACCGGAAGTTATCCGCGCGACACCGAGGTCAACAGCGTCACTGACAATCTCAATCCCAAGGTTGACTTCGACCCGACTACCGGAACCTACGCGAAGTCGTCCCTTTTTCTCTACAAGGAACTCACCGGCGACAAATCGGGTGATGGTATCCCGGACGACGGTGAACCGCGATACCTGAAGGAATTCGAGCCGCGAATCCTGAACGCGGTGAAGGACAAGGCGACCGGCAAAATCACGTCGGTTAATTTCTTCCAAGACGCGTTCGGATTTTCCTACGCGTATTCGACCGCGGCGGCGAAGGACGAGCAGAAGTTCCGGACTGACCTTCTGACCGATCCGAGCACGGCCAAGCGCCCGACAGGATCCGACCTCCACGGCTTCAACGCGGGCAGTTTCGACCTCTGGTCCACAGGGGGCAAAACTATGAAGGACACAACCGATGACCTGACTTGGGCGGGTTGGGTGAAGAACTGGTAGCACTGACGGTTCGGCGGGAAGGTAGGCGAAGTTTCCAACCTCGCGCAGGCGAGCGAAACGACGCCACGGTGTGCGCGCCCGGCAAGCAGCGCATGCTTCCCGGACGGCCATCCCGCGACGCGAGGTCGCAAACCTCGCCTGCTTTGCCCGCGCTTCTTCCGCCCCCGGCCTTCACACTTGCCACGCCACCCGCCAATCGCCACGCGTCACCCTCATTCCCCACCTTCGCTCAGCCGCTTTTTCGGCGCGTCGTGCAGCAGCGCGTGTGCTTCGGCGAGCACCTGCGGGATGCGTTCGGCGAAGGGATTATTCGCGCACGCGGCGCGCACATTTTCGGCGTCGAAGCTCGCGGCGTTCGCACCGGGGAACCAATGGCCGGCGTTGCCCATGAGGTTGTAGCGCATCCTGCCCCAGTCCGTGAGATCGAGGCCACGCGCGTATGTGAAGAGGCGGGTGATTTCCTGCACGTTCACCCCGCCGGGGACGTCCACGTAGTTCGGCAGACTTTCACTCCAACGCGCACACCAGTCTGCACCGAGCACCTGCTGCATCGCGGCGCGCAGGCGTTGCTCGATCGGCGCGGTGATCTCGGCCGCGCGTTCGTAGTGCGCGAGCGCTGCGATGTGCTCGTCGAAATCCGACGGCTTTGCAGCGCCGAGGCTCAGCGTGTGGACTTCCGGGCGGGTAAGGCACCACAGGTCGTTCCATTGCATCGGCGGGAGCGGCGCGCAGAGTTCTGTAAGTTTTGGCGGAGGTGCGTAGAGCTTTCCGCCCTTGTCGTTTGGGCTGATGATGAACACGCCCATGTCCCGCGCCGTCGCCGCCTGCACTGCACGCCAGTTCAGCTCATTCACGAAATACCAGTGCAGGTTTACGTAGTCGAAGGCATCGCTCTCGATTGCCTTCACGATGAGGTCCGTCGTCGCGTGCGTGCTGAAGCCGATGAACCTGCACCGCCCCTCGCGCTGGAGCTTGCGCGCCTCGTCGAGGCAGCCGCCCTTGCGCAGCGACCAGTCGAGCA